>JANOXY010000639.1:0-2485 GCA_031418675.1 Pseudomonadota bacterium | reverse complement strand
GCAGCTCCATCGTCCATTCATAGTTGTGCAGGTCGTTGAGCAGTGGCAGTTGCATGCGCACGCTCGCTGCCTGGTTGGCCGCGTACTTGCGCCCCACTTCCAGGTCCAGCGGCACAAATACACGATTGTCCTGCTCCCAATCGATGATGATCTCCGGGAACAGGGTGACAAAGCTCTGGTGCGGCAACAGCACCGTCAGCAATGGCACCAACTGCAATTCGTTGATCTGGCGGTGCGCTCGATCGCCGGCGATACTGAACTCGTTGCGGATCCCCAAGCCATAAAAACTGCCTTTAGTGAGCCAGTTGGCACTGCGCTGGATCACCAGCAAAGGCGTGACACGGTACTTGCCGCGACCGAATTGATCGGCGCTGGCGGTCGGAAAGTTGTTGCGCAGACCAAAACCGATGGTCGTTTCGCCGAGCGTGGGTGCGATGAAAAAAAGCTGGGTAGACAAGTCGCCAATGCCGGCGCTGTAATCGCCGTTGCGATTGTCCTGGCTGGCCAGGTCGCTGACCCACCCGGCCACCACAACCCGGGTGTTGAGCGTCCAGCCGCCGGCCAGTGAGAGCGGATGTTCGAGCCGTGCTTCGACAACCTCCGCCTCGCTATCACCTTCAAAAGCCATGTAGCGCGCGCGAAGATCAAAACGCGATAGTGGGTGGGCGACACTTTGCCCCACATTCCCGTCGTGTTGCTCGGCGGCGTCAGCCACGCCTGGCGCGAGCCCCCGAACGCCACACAGAACGGCGAGCACGATCCCGAAGTGATACCTGAGCGTCATCGATTCATTCACAAGCGTCACTGCGCCCTCGGTCCCGCCGCCAGCCCAGGCTCCGACCATGCGCTCGCGTGGCGCGGAATCGGCCCTAGCCCTTATCTGCCATCGGCTTGATCTTGCGTGAGTGCCGACCGCCGTCTTAAAGCGGCGCTATTATCGGCCAGGCCGATGGCCTCTCGATAGCCACGAATCGATTGCCGTGCGGGCTTCCTCTTTTCCTAATAACAAATATAATTACGTGACGTAACTATCAGATTCACAAGCGTTCAGCACGGAAGAAGCAACAGCACGCACAATGGACAACGACGCTCACATCCGCGCCTTCGTGCCCTTGCACCGCTTGCCGCGAGCGACGCAGGACAAGGCCGTGCAAATGGCCGAGATCCGCAGCTACAGCCGCGGTCAAGTGGTCTATCCCCAGGGGCATGAGGACGATTTGGTTTACTACCTGCTGGCCGGCACGATTGAGCTGGTCTATCACGGCAAGATCACCCGCACACTTTCGGCGACCCACAAAGCGGCCTTGCGCCCGCTCGATCCGCCTGGACGCAAGCGCTACAGCGTACGGGTGGTGGACAATGCCAAGGTCGTGGTCTTCCGTCGCGCGATGCTCGACCGTCTGGTCGGCGAAGCCGACCTCGCAGATGACACCCAAAGTGATGAACTGGAAGTCAGTGAAATCGCCACTGCACGCTCATCTGACTGGATGATTCGCATGTTGCAGTCGGAGTTGTTCTCCGCACTGCCGGCCACCAACATCCAACGCATCTTCGCGCGTATGGAACAAATAGAGCTCAAAGCTGATGCGGTGGTCATGCAGCAGGGCTCCGCCGGCGATTATTACTATGTGATCGAACACGGCTATTGCGAGGTCTCGCGTTCCATCGCTGCCGGCCGCGGCCAGATCCATCTCGCGGACCTCGGTCCGGGCATGGCATTTGGCGAGGAAGCGCTGATCGCCAACCGCCCCCGCAACGCTACTGTCACCATGCTCTCCGATGGCCTGCTGATGCGCTTAGGCAAGCAGGATTTCTACGAACTGATCCTGTCCCAGGTATTGCGCCCGGTATCCTTTGACGCCGCCCATGAGCAGATCGGCGACGGCGGTGTATGGCTGGACGTTCGCTACCCGGAACACCACGCCGCCGGCGCCTTCACGGGCAGCGAGAATATTCCCGTCAACATGTTGCGCCTGCAAAGCAATCGCCTGCGTAAGGACTTTCAATATTTCGTGTGTGGCGACGATGTCGACCAGTGTGCCATTGGCGCCTTTCTGCTCGCCGAACGTGGCTTCGACGTTGCTTATGTCAATGAAACGATAGCCGTACTAGGCGCGCGCAACCCCGAGCTGATCACGCGTCCGCACCTCGTGGAGGACGCTTCAAACGTCACGGTCATCAACTTCCCCGGTGCCGAAATGCTGCGCGCCGAAGCTGAGCTGGACGACTCCAAGGATGGTCGCGACATCAACCCGATGGAAAACACTCTCAACAAAATCGCCGGGCTATCGACCTACGCGGAGGCTAAGAAAGCGATGCATGACACCACGCCTATAGACCAATTCACGGACACCGCCACCGGCCGTACGTTGGCCGATATCATTGATGAGCTCGAACAGGAACACGACGACCTCGTGCCACTTGAGGGCGCCCAGCTTGGGTTGTCATCAGCGGAAATGGATCGCGATTTGCCACCCGGCGCCGC
>JANOXY010000638.1:0-8986 GCA_031418675.1 Pseudomonadota bacterium | reverse complement strand
CGCGATATACGCCGCGAACACCTTGCGCGATGGGCGAGTCTAGCAGGGAAACTTCAACGACTACCCCTTGCTAAAGCTGGCGGCCATGCCCAAGGTCGAGGTGCATATCCTGCCGGCGACAGGCCGGCCCAGCGGTATCGGCGAAGAAGCGACACCGGTGGCGGTCGCAGCCCTGGTCAATGCTATCCATGCGGCGGGCGGTCCACGGGTGCGCGCGCTGCCGCTCGCAAGCCAGACGCTCACGCCGCGCGCAAGCTGACAGCCATCGTCCACACACGCTTCGGATGTAATGCGCAGCGGATGTGGGTGCGCGCGCGGCGCAATGCACGGCCACGCGTCTGACCGCCTCGCTTTCTGCGACCCTCTGGAAACGTCTGGTGCGAACACGCACGGTTTAAAGGTCGGGAAAATCGGCGCGCGCCGGTCACCGACGCGTCGGGATGGAGCGGGGTGCAGCGCGAGTCGCTCGTGTTGCGCGCGCGGTTCGCGCCGCGAAGACACGCCGCCCCTTGGTACTCAAGACGCCGGCAATCGCACTCTCGATGGCGAGCTCAATGGTGAGCTCACGCGCCGCCGCCGCGGCCGGCATCTCGGCGATGTGTCCCGAAACGAGCAGATGCGCGAGGCCATGGACAGCGCTCCATAGCGTGACAGCCAGTGCTTCTTCGCCGGCGTCGCACAGCAGTCCGGCGCTACGCGCGGCGCGGATGACGTCGTAGAGGTGGGTGGTGGCCGCACTGCGCGCGTCGGCGAGGGCGGCGGCGTCAAAGTCGGCGAAGTCGCTGTTGAAGATGAGGCGGTAGGCGCCGGGTTCGGCTTCGGCAAAGGCGATGTAGGCGCGGCCGATGGCGCGCAGTTCCGCCAGCGGATCGCCCGCGACTTTAGCGCGCGCCTTGCCCTGACGCGCGTGCAGGCGGGCGAGACCGGCGCCGGCGAGGTCGTGCAGGAGCGCGTTCTTGCTCGGGAAGTGCGCGTAAACGGCCGGATGCGCGACACCGATGCGCGCCGCGACCTCGCGCAACGAGAAGTTCGCGCCACCGCGCTCGGCGACCAGGGCGAGTGCGGTGGCGCGCACCGCCGCGGCGAGATCACCATGGTGATAACACCCGCGTGCGCCGCTCATGCCGGCGGCTGCATGGCCTGTGCGATGAGTTGCGCCGCCGGCGGCGGCAGGGCGAGCGGCCCGCCCACCAGGGCGCCGCTATCGAAGACCGCCTGACCATCTACGATCGTGCGCAATACGCGGGTCTCGGCGAGGGTGGCCACGTCGACCGTCAGCGGATCGCGGTCAACGATGGCCAGATCGGCGAGTGCACCCGGCACGAGACGGCCGATCTCCGCGCGTTGCATCACCGCGGCGGCGTTGCGGGTGAAGGCTTGCAACGACTCCAGACGGGTGAGGGCCTGGCCGGATTCGAGATGGTGATGGCCGCTCGCTGCGCCCTCGCGGGTTTCGTTCAAGGCCATCTGTCGCCACGGGCTGTCCGGGCCCCAGTCGCTGCCGCAGGCGAGCGTCACACCGGCATCCCACAAGCGGCGCATCGCGATGAAGTCTGCCGCGACCGCAGGGCTGAACTTCTCGCGCACACGATCGGCTTTGCCGTAGACGAAGCTCGCGCTGGTTGTAACTTGGAAGCCGTGCGCGGCAAATGCCGCGACGTGGCTGGGTGCGACGAAGTAGCAGTGCTGCATGACCCATTGACGTTCGCGCAGTTGCGCCGGGCTCGCGCACTCGCCGACCGTGGACAGGAACTCGTCGACGTCGCGGTAGCCGCCGAGGACCATGTTCATGCGCAGATCGTGCTCCAGACAGTAGCGCACGACACGTTGCTCGACCGCGCGTGGGTGAAAGGTCTTGCCACGCGTCGGTTCGCCGAAGGGGCCAGGATAGGGATCGTTCATGCGCAGATAGCCCTGCGACAGTGGCCCACCGCGCGACAGCGTCACACCGACCGTCTGCACGCGTGGATGGTCGCGGCGCTGGCGGGCCTGACCGAGTGCGAGCAGCGCCCACACCTCGTCCTCGCTGTAGTGCATCGTCGAGAAGGCGTAGCTCGACAACTCGAGGCTCATCGTCACGCGCGCGGTGCACAGGCCCGCGGCGGCAATCTTTTCGTAGGCGTCGAGATGCGGCGGCATCATCGCGTGCGCTTCGTACAGGCCGGTCACGCCCATGGCGTTCATGGACTGCACGCCGGCGATGCCGGCAATTTCCCATAACGCGTCGGGCAGGCGCGGCAGTTGTGCTGACAGCGCGTGCCAGTAGGGGTCGTCGCCGTAGTAGTTGTTGACCTTGCCGCGCAGGATGCCGCTCGGATGACCTCCTTGCTCTTTTTCGATCCAGACATTGCACACGCGATCGGCCGCTTGCGCGCCGAGTCCCAAGCGCGCAAGCGCGAGCGAATTAAAAGCGCAGACATTCGGCGTGCGCGGCGCCCACGCCATGATCCAGATTGGATGCGAGGTACTGGCGCGATCGAGCACTTGGCGGTCGGGCATGCGCCGTTCGTTGAGCGCGGTGTAGTCGCGGCGAATGAAATAGTGCGGCTCACCGATCGGTGTGCAGACGATCCACTGGCCGGGTGGTCTCAGCGCGGCGCGCGCGCGGATGCGCGTGACGATGTCCTCGAACGATCCCGCGTCGAGCAGATCAACCGCGCCGATGCCGGGTGCAGCAAAGTGCATGGCGTGCGGATGGGCGTCAATGATGCCGGGCAGCAAGGTCGCGCCCGCGAGATCGACCCGCGCGGCGTCGGGTCCAGCCAGCGCGCGCATGTCCTCGCCCGTGCCGAGCCCGGCAATGCGGCCGTCCTTGACGAGCAGGGCCCGATGGCGGTGCTGGATGTGGTCGAGGGTCAGGATAGTGCCGTTTTCGTACAGCGTAGTGGCGGCGGGTGCGGTCATGGCGGGGTCCTCAGGCGCATGCAACGCCAAATCTTACCACCGGTAAGATGGATGACGTCAAAACCCGCGTACCGCCTCTGGCGTGGGTGCTGTTGGTTGACGGGGTGTTTACCGAACAGCCGCTACGCCAGTGGCATGCTGTGTGTTCCGTAGCCCTTACGCTTTCTGTTCGCGAGCCGTTCCGGGCTCATGGGCCATGTGCTCGGCATCGTCTACCTCCGCACCACCATGTACCTGATCGCCAAGGCGCGGTACGCCCGCGCCACGACATCACACCGGTACGATCACTTTGATCGATGGCGCGCGTCCCTGCGCGCAAGCTTCGGTTGCGCAAATTGGCATCCCTGCCGATTTGCCACATATTCGCCGCCTTCGAGCAACCCGTGCTATTTGTCGATGAGCTGCGTAACCGCTTCAGGCTTGTGCGCTGAACGGGACATAATCCAGCGAGCGCACTGCGCCTGTTGCCTCACCCCTCCCCAGGTTTTGCCCAGTTTGCTTTGCGCTTTTCCAGGAAGGCCGCGACACCCTCGTCGAGATCGCCATTGGCGACGCTCAGGATCTGGTTGCGATCTTCCATCGCGATCGCGGTGTCGAGATTCTGTGCATCGACGTTGGCCCAGAATGCTTCTTTGGTCAGGCGCAGTCCGAGCGGTGCAGTGGCCACCATGTCGTCAGCTAAAGCGCGGCCGACGGCGACCAGATCGGCCTCTGGCACGACGTCGCTCACCAGTCCCAGGCGCAATGCGCGCGCGGCGTCGATGAAGCGCCCGGTGTAGAGCAGTTCGGCGGCGTTCGACGTGCCGATCAGCCGCGGCAAGTGGTAGCTGGCTCCCATCTCACAGCCTGACAGACCGATCTTGATGAACGCGCAGTTCATCTTGGTGCCCTCGGCGGCGATACGCACATCACAACCCAGCGCGATGGAAAAACCCCCGCCGGCGGCGTAGCCGTGCAGCAGCCCGATGATGGGTTGTGGCGCGCGGCGCATTTTCATCACCAGGCCAGAGAAGCTGCGCTGGCTTTGCATGCCTTCGTTGGCATTACGCGAGGGCTTGCGCTCCGGATCCTTCATGTCGAGGCCCGCGCAGAACATGCGGCCGGCGCCGCGCATCACCACTACCCGCACTTCGTAATTGTTCTGCAGGCTGTCGAAATAATGATGCAACTCGGCGACCAGCCGGCGCGAGAGTGCGTTCAGTGCGTCGGGGCGATTCAAGATCAGCCAGTCGACCGGACCGTGCTTTTCCACCAGCAGCGTCGTGTAGTTCATTGATGCGTTCTCGATTCCGCCGGCAAGAGCGGTTAAATTTTTATTTGGTGACCCACAAGTGCGGAAGGTACGGCGTGTGCACCACTCAGATCACTTCCAGCTCTTCGGTCACCATCGACACCGTACGTTCCATATCCACGAATTTAATTTCGTCGGCCCGGATTATTTCGAGATAGCGCGGCTCTACAAACGCCGCGTTCATCGCCGCCTGATCGTCGAACCACAATTCGGCAACACCATCGTAGGGGCCGGCCGCAAGAAAGGGCGTGTCACTGGCACTCAGATGACACTGTACATAGCGCCGCACATGGCGGGTGAATTCCGGCACACTTTTGATCACTGCCGCGTGTTGGTTGCGCCAGTGGCGATCAAATTCTTCGTGACTCATGCCGGGCTTGCGTACCGCGCAAACGATGATCTTGACCATGGTTCCTCCTGCTATTTGTGGTGCGGCCGGGGCCGCATTGATGCCTTGCACGCGGCAGTTTAAACCACGCGCAGAGTGGGGTGGTGGCGCCACACCGCGCGCAAGGCCTTGCAACAGGATCTCGACACCTCGCGCCTGGCCGCTGTGGTGCTGGAGGATGGCGCCACCGTTGAGCGCACCCCCAAGAGCGTCGTGGTGCGCGTAGTGCTACGGACCTGACACCCCCGTCAAGTCCTACACTGCCGCCGCAGTCGGCCGCTTGGTGTATGGTGAGCGCCCCCGGCCCGGCGCCGGATCTTGCGCAACGAGGAACAGGTGATGGAGAGGACCCCCAGGCAGAAGCGTCTCGCGATGATACGTTGGCTGTGGATAGTGCCAACCGCGATTCTGGTCTGGTATGGCATGTTCGCCGTGGGCAGCGGGCTCTATTCTCTGGCGCTCGGTTTTTGTCCCGCCGAGCAGATGCTGTCGGGCTTTTGTATTGCCGACTGGTTTAAGCCGGTGGAGCGCGGCATCTTTATTGGCTGTGCGGCCCTGGCTGGATTCGCCATCGTCGTCGTCACGGCGCTCATCGCACCGGCCTATCGGCTGCGGGTCGCCGCGGCGATGTTCGGCGCCGGTGCCCTGGTGGCCACGTCCATGGTCTTGCAGACCGGTGCGATGGCGGAATTTGTCGCGGCGCTGGTGGGCGGGATAGTGGGCCTGCTGGTCGCCGCACGGCTGCCGCAAAGCATCGAACTCTAATCCTACACACGGAGCGACCCAGCGCGGTCAAGCCCGAGCGCATGCGGTCGCTATAGCCAAGGAGGAGGGCGGCAAACGCCCGGTCCCCGACAGGAGTTTCCTTTATGCAAGCCAGCGCGGCGATCCCGGGCACGGCGCACGACAGCGCCATCGCATCTTTGAGTCAAGAAGAGCTTGCCGCCTGCGCCCACATTCTTGCGCTCGGCATCGCCCAGCACCGCATGAAGTTCGGTGTCATTCCCTTGGAGTCGGCGACGACACAAGAGGGTGCGGCGTCGGCGCGGCTGCGCGACGCGGTGCGGGCCAGTTTTGATGAAGCCCTGCATCTGGTGCGCAAACAAGTTGAGCAACAGCGCGCGCAGCGGGCAGTGGCGAGTGCCGAACAACCATCAGAAATCAGCGAGGCGCAGTCCGCAGCGCTGCGTGAACAGCGACGCCAGCTGCGCATCAGTGTGAATGCCACGGTCCAGCTTGGTTTGCTCAATAGCACTGAAACCTGCAATGCGAGCATGCGCAATATTTCCTGGGGCGGTGCATCGGTGCGTTGCCTGGATTTGGAATTGCACGCCGGGCAGCGTGTGCGCCTGCTGCTGCCGATCGGCAAGGGCGACAAGATCACCACCCTTGCGACAGTACTGCGCACGACCACCGTGAACGGCGCCACCGACTACGGTCTGCGCTTTGACAGCATGACCGCGGCCGACGAAGAACGCCTGGAAAAAGTCCTCGACATCCTGGTCGCCAATCCCAGCCCTGACGCCCGGCGCAGTGAGGCGCGTCTGGTGCAGCGCCTGGAGATCGAATACGGCGACAGCGGCGAATTCTGTGCGGTGCTCGAAGACATCTCGCCGAGTGGCGTCATGCTGACGGTGCCAGACCCTTTAGAGATTGATCAATCCCTGTTGGTGACTCTCAGTGGCGCCGATACCGATCACAGCCTGAGCCTACGGGCGCGGGTCGTGCATCAGACCCTGGTGACCGACTGCGGTATGGATATGTATCGCGTAGGGCTCAAGTTCGAACATCCCGGCGATGAGCTGCGCGACCGCGTCGCCGCCGTATTACAGCAATTGGCCTTGTTACGGCCGGTGGTGACGGATGAGTTCGCCGAGATGGTGGCGTAAGGTTGATCACGGCGGCTGCGCCGGCGTGTTTCTGCACGCACCTGGCGGTCCCGTCTTGGTTCGCTTCTATCGCCTCATTGCCCATTCAAGCGCCAGTTGTAATCGATATCAGCCACCACAGCCCGTGATGTTGGCAGGCTGCGAAACCGTCCGATAAAAGCTGCCACGCCGCCGGCGCCGGCAAAATCCGCTTCGAACCAGTCGAAGATCTGTGAAACTTGCACGGCGTCCTGGGTCACGCGCAAGCCTTTACCGGGGTTGCTGAGAAAACCCACAACCTGTTCCTGCAACTGCTTCTCCAGATTCGCCGCACGATAGGGTTCGGTGCGCAGATCCGGGCAGCTCACCGAAGCGCACACGATGGCGAAGTGAATGCGTGGGTCTCCGCGTGGGCGCAGGCGACGATGTTCGATATCGGCCAGTGAGACCGTTTCGCCAGCGAGTATGCCCACATTGCGTTGCCATACCGGCCGCAGAAAGTTGCCGATGTCCTTGATGCTCTTCAGCGGCTGATGGGTGGCCACCATCTTGAGGGCGAACAAGTTATAGGCATTGATATGAAAGGCGAGCCATTCCTGCTGATCGGTGAGTTGTGCAACGGGAAAACGTTCGAGCGCGGCGAGCGCCAAAGGCAAACGTGGGTCGTTGGCCAGCGCTTGGTAGTCGACCAGGTTCAGCGCCACACCATCGCGCTCGCCGGCTTTGACGTGGGCGGCCAGCAGCGCCGCGTAATCCTGCCAATCGGGTTCTGCGGCGGGGCAGGGCCCACCGATCGTCCACAACAGCAGCCATAACAAAGATCCCCAGCGCGCTGATCGCGGCGCAATCACGCGAGCGCGCTTGTTGCAGGTGCGACGCCTGCCGTTTGCGAACAGGTTTCTATTTGCGCCCATTTACCTTTACATCTCAACTCAAACAACTTTGGCACTGACGAGAGTGTAGCGGGTGCCCGATACAATCAAGTTCGTCGCCGGCGCGCAGACCTCCGCGAGTAGATTTGTCACTGCAGCTCACCGACAATCCGAGCGCACGTGCGTTCAACCTCCGGGAGCAAGACTATGGACAACACATCAACAGGCAACCGCCAGCTGTGGGAATCAGTACAACGGCAATTAATCAGCGAAACCTTGCAGGACTACAGCTATTACGTTGATCGCAACGATCCGGCCGGCCTGGTGCAGCAAGTGTTTTGTGCCGATGGTGCGTTCGAACTGGGTGCCCACCATGCGGTGGTCGGTCGCGCCGAGTTGGCCAGGATGTTTGCCAAGACGCTCGCGCCGTTTACGGCCACCAGCCATCACGTTTCCAATATCCGCATCCGCTTCCAAGGCGACGAGCACGCGGAGTCCACCGCTTACGTTTATGCATGGCACATCACCGCCGACAAAGGCCAGCGCATCGACCTGTGGGGTCGTTATCACGACAGTCTGCGCCTCACCGAAGAGGGCTGGCGCATCGCCGTGCGGCGTTTGACGGTAGCGGGCTCCGATGGCTGGGCCAATCCGCCCTTCGATGTGATCGAGCGTCTGCCCAATCCGGTCAATCCGCCTTCACCGCAGATCACGCGCCGTTGAGGTGGGCGGCGCTCAATGGCCTGTTGCCATTGAGCGCCAGGTCGGCGCGCTTAAGCGGCCTGAGTTTTGGCGCTATCCCAGCTGCGCAATTCAGGCATGACCTTTTCGGCAAAGGTTTTTAAGGTGCGCTCTGCACATTCGAACGGCATGCCGGCGAAGCGCGAGATCATGAGCACGTCATAATCGCCAATGATGCGCCGACGCTTTTCAAAGCCGTCCAGCATCTGTTGCGGCGTGCCCCAGACCTGCCCGGCCACGTAACCATCAGCCACCGCGTCCAGGCCCATTTCGTTCATGGCCGTGGCAGCGTCACCGTAGGCTTCGTAACCTTTCGCATGTTTGAAGTGCTCGCCCATCATCTCGTAGTGATGCATGACCGATAGCAGATAGGCGCGAATGTACTTATTGGCGTTTTCTGCGGCACGGTCAGCATTGATGTCGCAGACCGTGATGTCGGTCATGATCGGCACCGGTGCCGCGCGGCCGTGGTGCTTGCGGAAGGAGGCGCTGTAGGCGTCGATCTCGGCCTTATGGACTTCCAACGGCTTGTAGGTGAACTGCATCATCTGCGCGCCGAGCTGGGCCGCTTCTTCGACCGAATCCGACGACATTGCGACCTGCTTGATGCGGCCCTTGAAAGACTTGGGATGAGGCCGGATCACGGCGCGCGGCTGGTCGAAATACTTGCCATGGTGTTCTTCCATGACGCCAGTTTCGAGCGCGTTGATGATCATCGGTGCGGCTTCGTCAAAGCGGTCGCGCGATTCATCCATCGAGATCCCGAACTGGTTGTACTCACGGCGCGACAGACCGCGGCCCAGCCCGAGCAAGCAGCGCCCGCCGGACAACTGGTCGAGCATGGCGGCCTTTTCCGCCACCCGCAGCGGCTGTGCGTTCCACGGCACGATAACGGCACCGGTGGCCAGTTTGATCTGCTTGG
>JANOXY010000637.1:0-11059 GCA_031418675.1 Pseudomonadota bacterium | reverse complement strand
GACCTGATCGGCGGCGGCAACTTGACCACAGCGGCACGTTCGGTGGTGCGGCTGGAGGCCGGCAGCCTCGGCGGCAACGGCACGCGCACCTTCAACGGCGCTTTGCAGTGGACAGGCGGCGCGATCCTTGGCGGTCAGCTCAATACCCACGGCAACAGTCGCCTGCTGACCGGCACCGCGAAACAACTCAGCGATGCCAGCTGGGATAACGACGGCGCCCTGCTGATTGACGAGGGCAGCTTGAGCATCGAGGGCGCCAATGCGCATTTCACCAACCGTGATCAAGTAGAGCTACGCAGCGGCGCCGGTTTACTCGGCAACGGTCGATTTGCCAATGGGCGCAACGCGCGCTTGACGGTGAATTCCGCGCATGTGAGCCATATTAGTGTTCGCTTTGACAATGAGGGCACCATCGTGACCCCGCTTGGCACGCTGCAATTTGATCGCAACTTCACCAACAACGGCAATATCGACCTTGGCGCGGACAATGAAGGTGGTATCCGTGCCGGTGATATCGATGTACTCACCAATGGCAAGCTCGGACGGGTTTTTGGTAGTGGTGGTATCGATGTCGCAGACGCCGGTATCGCCTTCATCAACGCCGGTCTGATTGCCCCGGGCAATTCGCCTGGCACCATCACCATCCGCGGAGATTTTGTCCAGACTACAACCGGCAGATTGGCCGTTGAGATCGGCGGCACGCGCCCGGGTGTGGAATTTGATCTGCTCAATATCAGCGGCCGCGCGTCGCTGGCTGGCGCCATCGAGCTCGACCTGTTGAACAACTTCCTGCCGTCGGCAGGCGGTTCGTTCGATGTCGTGAATTCGGCGTCCCTGGTGGGCGACTTCCAGTCGCTGACACTACCCAGCGGCCAGGTCTTGAAGGGCGCCGCCCTGTCGGCGGTCTATCAGATCAGCGCGGCGGCCTTGTTGGCGGGTACCACGCCGCAGCGGGATGCCATCAATAACGTGCTGGTCATGCCTAGTGTTGATATGGGTCGCGCCAGCGGTAGTGTGGTCGTCACCGGTGGTGTCGGCGAGCCATTGATCGAGTTCGTACCGCGCCGTCGCCCGACCTGCAACTAAAAGAATGAAGGAGAGGAAGATGCGCGCGAAGGGACATCCTCGTTCGGCGGGAGGGCAGATTGGCGCTGGGTGTGCAAGTTTGTCGCTAGCGCTGCTCTTGTTCGTGTGCCTGCCGCTTTACGCCGCGCCCGCCGGCAAGGTGTTGTACGCGCGGGGCAATGTCTCGGCCCAGGCGCCGGGCGGTGGCCTGCGTATTATTGCCAGTGGCGCGCCGGTCGAGGTCGGCGAGACCTTGTCCACCGCCGAAGAAAGTTTTGCCTTGGTCCAACTGCTGGATCAGGAACGCATCACCTTGAGACCCGACACCAGCTTCGCCATAACCAACTTCGATCAAACCGAAGGTAAAGAAAGTGTCGCGCTCAATCTGTTCAAGGGTGGTATTCGCGCTTTGACCGGCCTGCTCGGCAAGCGTCGTCCCGATAGTTTTCGGCTGACTACACCAGTCGCCACCATCGGTATCCGCGGTACGGATTTTTCCGCACGCATTTGCGGCCCTGAGTGTGCGACAGACACCGCCACGGCGCGCGTAGCCACACCGCTTACCCAGATCGTTGCCCGTGCGCTGGTCAGCGTTGGCCAGGTGATGGTGGTGGGCGCGGACGGTAATGAGCGTGCAGTTGGCAAGCGTAGTGCGTTATTCGTCGGTGATGTGATCAAGACCGGGGCCCATGCTTACACCGTGATCGCTTTTCGTGATCAGACGCGGGTGACCTTGCAGCCCGATACCGAGTTCAAGATCGATGAATTTAATCAGGCACCCACCACCCCCGAGCGCGAGAGCAGCTTGTTCAGTCTGGTGCGTGGTGGTTTGCGCTTTGCCACGGGACTCATTGGCGCGCGTCGTCACGATAGCGTGCGGATCAAAACTGGGCTGGCGACGATCGGAATACGTGGCACGGGCTTTGATTTGCTCGAAGGGCAAACGTGCGGCGGCAAAAAAGCGGCAGCAGGAAAGTCGGGACTCACGGCGCAGGTCTGGCAGGGTGGTATCGCGTTGGAAGAATCCCACGCCGATGTCGCCAGCGGCGAAGCAGTGTGTGTGCTGGAAAAGGGCGCACCGGTCACCAAGGTCGCGACCCAATCGGATCTCGGCACGCCACGCCCGGACGAAGTGGCGATCCCGGACGATACCTTCGGCGTTGAAGCGATGAATGGCGATGAACCCGGTCTGCATTTGAGCGTCAGTGATGGCCACGTGGTGCTGACTAACGATGCGGGATCAATCGATCTGGGCGCCGGCGAAGATGGTTTTGTGGGGGGCGCCAATATGAGCCCACTGCGAGCCGACAATCAGCGTTCCGTTGGGCGCGGTGATCCCTTCTTCTCACTGAGTCCCGACAGTCCGCTCGAGACCCTCGAAAAATTCCAGGGGGATTTTGGTCTGACTTGCCCGGGCGGCGGTTGAAATCGGTATCACGCTCTTCACACCTGACGACATAACGTCCTCAGGTGTGAGCTGGCGCGGCGCGATAGAACTCAACGTAAAACCCCACCTCACCCAGCGGCTCAACGCTGTGCAGAACTTCGGGCAGGACAACACCGCCCTTGTGCGGCGAAAGAACCTCATCGACGTCCAGACTCGGTATGCGGTAGCGAAGTTCGCCTTCCAGCACCACGATACGCGCCCACACACCGCGCTTGGTGGCATGGTCACGTCGTAAGCCGGCAGGCACGCTCTGCGCGGTGAACGTTGGCGTTTTTTTGTAGGCAACAAAATCAACGGGCCATTCCATACGCTCACAACGCAGGCAGTCCAGGTTTGTACCCAGCATGCTGGCCCGGCCTGCGGCGGTAGTTACCCAAGGTCGCAACTGAAAGGGCGGCTGATGGCGAACGTGTTGTGGGTGTCCACAGTCCAGCTGAGCGACAGGCTCGCCCAGTTCATCGACGGCGAAACTCGTAATGGTGCGTTGCATGATGTTCCTCAGTGTTGTGCACTCAGATTAGCTGATCGAATTGGGAATGACGCTGACGATCAACTGCCGTGAAAATGGCGGTACCGGCGTATTCGTCAGGCAATCAAGTCGCGCTTGCATTGAGGGGCGCTTGTGCTTGGCAAAACAACGGGCCGACACCATAAAAACATAAGGGGAGCAGGTATGAAGCATGTCCTTTGGGCATTGGCGATGGTCTTCGCGTTGAGCGGGGCAGGGACGCAGGCCGCCGACACCGTGGTCGACGACAAATATCTCAGCAGCGACGGCGACGGTTCGAACTGGGCCGCCTATGGCCGCACCAGCAGCGAAACACGTTACAGCCCGCTTGATCAGATCAATAGCGACAACGTCAAACAGCTCGGCATTCAATGGGCGCTGGACCTGCCGAAAGAACGCTCTCTGATCAGTACACCCTTGGCCATCGATGGTGTGATTTATTTCACCGGCAGTTACAGCTACACCCGCGCGGTTGATGCGCGCACAGGCAAGGTGCTGTGGGAGTATGACCCCAAGGTTATCGAACATGCTGGCGACCGTCTGCGCATCATGTGGGACACCAACCGTGGCCCGGCGTTCTACAAAGGCAAGTTGATCATTACAACGGTTGATGGCCGACTGGTGGCACTCGATGCCAAGACCGGCAAGATGTTGTGGGAAACCATGACCATCGATCCGCGCCGTTCTTATTACATCACCGGTGCGCCAAAAGTATTTCGCGACAAGGTCATCATCGGTAACGGTGGCACGGAGCACGAAGCGGCGCGCGGTTATGTCACGGCCTATGACGTCAACACCGGCAAACAGGCCTGGCGCTTTTATATCGTGCCGGGCAATCCGGCTGACGGCTTCGAAAACAAAGCCATGGAAATGGCGGCCAAGACTTGGACCGGTGAGTGGTGGAAACACGGTGGTGGTGGCAATGCCTGGAATGGCATCACCTACGATCCGGAATTCAACACCGTTTATATCGGCACCGGCAATGGCTCACCCTGGAACCAGAAAATCCGCAGCCCAGGTGGTGGCGATAACCTGTTTTTATGTTCCATCGTTGCACTCGACGCCGATAGCGGCGAATACAAATGGCACTATCAGACTAATCCCGGCGAGACCTGGGATTACAACTCCAACATGGACATCGTGTTGGCCGACGTGCAATACGGCGGGCAGACCGTGAAGGCGATTCTGCATGCACCGAAAAATGGTTTTTTCTACGTCATCAATCGCGCCAATGGTGAACTGTTGTCGGCGGAAAAATTCGCCAAGGCAACCTGGGCCGAGCGCATCGATCTGAAAACCGGCCGGCCAGTCGAAGTGGAGGGCGCGCGTTATGAAGACGGCGAAGAAACCGTATGGCCCAGCCCGTTTGGTGCCCACAGCTGGCATCCCATGTCTTACAACCCCAATACCGGCTTGACCTATATCCCGGCCATCGAGATGGCGGGCGTCTTCAAAGACAAAGGCATGGATCTGGCGGCCTGGAAATCACCGCATTTTTACATCGACCCGGGGGTTGCGTTTGCCGACGCTGACACGCCAAAGGACTATGGTTCGGCAACGCTCTTGGCCTGGGATCCGATCAAGCAGAAAAAAGTCTGGGAAAAACCGCTGCCGCCCAACTGGAACGCCGGCACCATGACCACCAAGGGCAATCTGGTGTTTGAAGGCATGGCCGATGGCAGCCTACAGGCCTTTAACGCCACCACCGGCGAGCAGCTGTGGTCCATGAACCTTGGCTCCGGGATCTCGGCCGCACCTATCACCTACAGCGTCGATGGCAAACAATATGTCTCGGTGCTGGTGGGCTGGGGAGGTGGTGGGGTGCTGCTCGGCTCGCTGGCCGCGCAGCACGGCTGGAAATACAAAGTCCATCCGCGCCGCCTGTTTACTTTCTCACTGGATGGCAAAGCCGCCATGCCGCCGTCGCCACCACCGGCGTTTGCCGTACCCGTCGATGTCCCGGATCTCAAGATCGATGCCAAGCTGGCGGACAAGGGCAAAGAGCACTTTGCCCATTCCTGCATGTGGTGCCATGGCACCGGTGCGGTGTCAGGCGGCATTGGGCCCGATCTGCGCGAGTCACCGATCGCAACGACCCGCGCAGCCTTCAAGGAAGTCGTTGTGAATGGCGCCAAACTCGCCAATGGCATGCCGCGCTTTGCTGACTATACCGACGAGGATGTTGACGCGCTCTTTCACTACATCCGCCAGGAAGCGCGGGCGAGTGTGAAGTCCGCGAAAAAGTAGCAGCGCATGTAGCGTCTGGTTGTTTGAACCTTCGTTTGTTGCTGCGCCATCACGGCGCGGCAACAGACGCCGTGCTCAACCAGCCCGTACTCGGATGTGTCGTTGACCCAGGGCTAAGACCAAGGCACTGCCCATCAAGAGCAGTGGATTACCCAAGGGCACCGCTGTCAGCGAATAGGTCGCGAGCGCCCGCCCTGAAAAACCGAATTCACCGACGAAAAATGACGTGGCATTGAGCGCGGATTCGAGATTGTAAACACCCGTATTGAGAAGGAGCGTGCGGGTGAACGCACGATGCTCGTTACCATCGTCATCAAAAACAGAGGTTTCGTTCCAGATCACCGTGCCATCATCGCGGCTGAGCGAAAACGTGAAACTGTTTGCTCGCGGTCCCAGCTCACTGATCATGTCCAGCAGCACGCTGGTGTCATGGGCGAGCGAGAACGAATAGCTCAGTCGCGACGCTGCACCGCCGCTGCCGGTCAGATCGGCATTGAAGGTGTTGAGCTGGCCAGACATGAACACGTCGGCGACGCCATCAAACTCGATGCCCTCGGGTCCCAGCCGCGAGGTCTGTGCAGCGCGCCCGGCGCCCTGACCAATGCCGAGGGGATTATCCAGTATCAGCGTGCCGAGGCCGACGGATTTATCGAAGAGGCCAAAGTTACCCGCCAGTGTAGGTTCGTTGAAGGACTGGTTCGCGGTGAAGGTCTCACCGGTATCAAAATCGTTGAGCGTCAGCTGTCCGCCGATAGCGACCGAACGGGCTTGCGCAAGGCCGTTGAATGTCGCGGCGTGGGTGACAGTGGCATCAAGCATGGCCAGCACAATAATCATGCCCAGCAGGGTGGGGCGAAAACAGGGATTCATAACCACCTCGTGTTGGGGTTTGGTGTGAATCCGAGGGTGCAGTTCGAGCCGTTTGGCAGGCAAGCAGACTTTCGTCCTGTGCTTGCGATTCGTTGTGGGCTGAGACTCGGGTCGCTAAACAAGGAACGGCAGCACCAGGTGCGGGACACGGATGCCTCGGGCGAGGCACCCGTCAAGGTCTTAGCGCTATTTGCGCAAAAACACCGTGGCAAGCACGACAGCAGCTATCGCTACGGCGATTGCTATCCACTTGCCAACACCACCGCCCGCCGCCGGCGCTTGCGCGGCGACCGGTGGCGCTTTGGCAACACTTGGCTTGGCAGGGGGCGGCGTCACTGCTGCGCTGGCTGCCGCCGCCGTTATGACCGGAATTGAAGTTTCACCGGTGCTGAGATCCAGATCCAGTGCACCCTCGGCGGCAGCTGCGGCGGTGTCACCGCCACCGGTCAGATCAAAATCCAGACTCGGGTGGGCCTCGGCAGGCGCTTCCTCACCACCACCAAAAATATCGAAGTCCAGCGGCGCTTTGGCACGAGCAACGGCTTCCAGAACTTGGGCACGCTCGGCGCTCCCTATCACCGCGGTCGGATCCTCACCGTCGCCGGGTGTGGTCACAACGCCACCTCGGGGAATTGAGTTCGGCGATACAACACGGGTGCGATCTTCATCATCAGTCATGGTCAGCCTCGATGGTCCTGAGTGCACAATGCACGCGCAACATACCGGGCGGCCCGCAGAAAAACCACTGGCTTGGAATAGTTTTGTGACTAAAGCAGGTCACCGCGCACTGCGGCGCTGCGAACCACCCGGAGCGGCCGCTTGGGTGGGCGACCGCTCGACGGGGTCATCGTGATGCGGGCCAAGGCCGGCAGCGCGCGAATTAGGCGCTGTTATTTGCTCGCGAAGGGTGCCGTGTCGAAGTAGTCTCGCCACTCGTAAACCCGACCATCCTTGATCTTCATCACCCCCATCAGCGCGATGGTCAGCAAGGTTTTGCCATCGGCGCCTTTCAGGTAATCGATGCGCTCCATCAGTACCGTGTCACCCACTGCCGCAATCGACAGCATGTCGATGTCGATGGACACGAAGGGCAGCTGCTGGGAAAAGCCGGCAAAAAATGCGATGGCGTCGGCCGGGCCAACGGTCTTCGACAGGCCGACGTTTTCGTAGCGACAATCGGGTGTGAAGTACTTGTTGAGGGAAGCTTCGAGGTTATTGGGGATTTTCCACGTGGCCATGAATTCCTGGGCGGTTTCGAGTGCGGTCATGTCAGTGTCCTGTATTTGGTTGAGGCGACTTGCGTAGCGTAGTGGTTGCAGATGCGCCGCGTTTAATCGTCCATGTTGGTGTGAATGATCTGAAAGCGCGATACATCGGGCGCCATGGGCAGGGTGGGCGAACGATAAATCTCCACCGACAAGGCCGCTTCCGCGACCGCCAATGTCAACCAGTGCAGGAGCCGCTCAGGCGTTGGCAGTTTGCCGAATTCGAATTCGTCGAGGTAAAGGAGCGCTGCTTCGAGGTGGGGCAGCATGGCATGGTAAAACGCCTCCAGTTCGGCCATGGACGACTGCATGCGTTTACGCAAGCGCGCGTCAGCGTCTTCCAGCGCCCAGCCAAGGGCAAAACAATCAAGCGCGGCGAAGCGCGCCGGCAACAGCTCAGGCATGGACTGCATCCCCGCGCACGTAGCGATCAACCGCATGCAGATGATGGCGAATGGAAATCTCGCCGGTCTGCAGGTAGACCTGTTGTTTTGCGCCCGACAGCAAAGCCTGCTGACACAGCTCGGTATTGAGCACGTCTTCCACCACCGTGTCGCGGAACAGGCCGAAGCGCAGTTCACGCGCAAAGCGTTCGCTCGCGCGTTTGGGGCGCGGATTGTAGATGGTTGCTTCGTAGCGTGTGGTGTGGGCGGTGAGCGGCCAGAAGCGATGAATGTTGAACGCGCCGTGGCCAGCCAACCACAGGGTATTGGGGAAAATTGTGTTGATGTCGAACGCCCAGTTGAGGGCGTTGCTCGGATTCAGGCCAGCGCGTTGCTGCTGCTCAGTGACTTTGGTGCGGTTCAGTTCGGCCGTTGCAGAAGACGTGAGATCGGTGGCAAAACGCTGGGACATCTGTTCCACCGGACCGACCGGATGCTCGACGTTGAAGCCAAAGGACAAACTGCGATGGGGGCCGAAGGTACGGAAATACAGCGGATCACCGTGGGGATTGTCGCGTCCGCCATAGGTGGTTTTGAGGGTTTGCCGGTGCAGCACATTGATGTGGTAGAGCTCCTGGAAGGCGTCCATGAAGATCTTCCAATTGCAGCACACTTCGGGCACCACCAGGCTGACACAGGCGTCCAGCTCATCGAAGGGATAATCATCACCATAGGTGGCGAGCCCACCGAGATACTCGCGCAGGCTTTGCGCGGGCTTGGGATCAAGATTGATGAAGATCAGATCCTTCCACACTTCGCAGGCCACCGGCGTCAAGCCGCAGTTGGCTTTGTTCAAACCGATGAAGTTCGCTTCATTGGGCACACTGCGTAACTTGCCTTCGAGATCAAAGGTCCAGGCGTGATAGGGGCAGGTGAATACCGAGCTCGAACCCTGGCTGCGCCATTCGACCTTGCTCGCACGATGGGAACAGACGTTATGAAATGCGCGGATCACACCGTCTTTACCGTGGGTCACCAGTACCGAGGCGTTGCGGATCTCCACCGCCTTAACCACAAAACTGCCCGGCGTGGGGATTTCCATGAGGCGTCCGACATTGAGCCAGAGCTTGCCAAAGATGTTGTCGCGCTCGCGCGAGTAGTAGTCGAGACTGGTGTAGGGCTCGGTCGACAGCGGACCATTGCCGAGGTCCGGCACGTTGGGAGCGATATCGTTGGCGGTCAAGGGCATGGTGACAACTCTGGACTGATAGTAGGGCCTTTCAGTAATCCAGCATGCCTCACGTCGCGGCGATTTGCACCGCCAGAATTTGCTGACGTAATTACCCTCGTTGGATAGATTACGGACTGACTTAAATCACACCGTAATCAATCAGCGACCGCCCCGCGGCGACCACCGATTCCTGTGCCGGGCGGAAGTTGATACCCGTCAGCGCCGTCACGTAGGCGGAATCGGCGTGTGGAATCACGCCGAGATCACTGCGCAGGGCACGTAACTGCCGATCAAACAACCCGAGCATTCTCACCACCCAGGGTGGCAGCACGCGGGTAGGTATGCGTCGTGCGCGCTGCGGAAATGCCGCACGCAACATGACCGCCATATCGAGCATGGAGATGGTCGCACCGGACGCGATCAGGCGCCGCCCGCCGGTGTCCGGCGCGCTCATGGCGCGGACCTGTAGGTCGGCGAGATCGCGCACATCAACCACCGGGAAAGACACCGGCGGCAGGGCCGGATAAGCACCGGTCATGAAGAGCCGAATGACTTCCAGTGAGGTGCCGAGCCGGGCATCAAGTAGCGGGCCAAGTACAAAACCTGGATTCACCGTGCACAGTTTATTTTCAGCACCAGCAGCGCGCAGAAAATCCCAGGCCGCGCGCTCGGCACGCGTCTTGGACACGATGTAAGCGGACAAAGAAGACCACTCAGGATCGGTCCAATCCCCTTCACCGACGGTGATTTCTGCCGCGCGGTCGGCGCGGTACATCATGGCCACCATCGACGAGGTCTCGACGATGCGCGAGACCCCCGCTTGCAGTCCGTGACGCAGAATGCGCAGGGTGCCCTCACGGGCGGCGGGCACCAGGGATTCGCGATCGTCGGGCGCCTTGATCGGGAAGGGTGAAGCAAGGTGTTGGATGAACTCGCAGCCGTCGATGGCCTGCTGCCAGCCGTCGTCGTTACTAAGGTCCGCAACGATAAAAGACAAACGCCCGACATCCGCTCCATGCTTAGCGAGCGTGGTACGCACCTCGTCGGCCGCGGCAAGTGAGCGCACCGTGCCGCGCACGGTATGGCCCGCCATGAGCAGGGCCAGTGCGACATGCTTGGCGATGAAACCGCCGATACCCGTCACGAGCACCGTTGTAGCCATGGGCTTGCTCCCGCAATCGCGCGTGTGAGGTGGCTGAATGACATCGACGCGGCGCCAGCGGGTGCGTGCTGAGAAATACGCCAGGCCACGGGGCCGTGGATCAGCGTCGCGCTGGGGTGCACGCCGGGTCGGTCACCCGGCGCGTACCTCACCGCGAGGCCTGCGCTCAGGCGGTGTGCTGGCGCACGTAGGCACCGATGCGATCGATGGCTTCCTGACCCTTGTCCAACATCGGGGCGAACAAATGCCAGACGTGGATCATCTCGTCCCACACTTCGACCGTGACATCGACACCGGCGGCCTTGAGTTTGGGTTCGATGCGGGTCGTATCGTCGAGCAAGGTTTCGGCGTCGCCAACCTGGATGAGGATGGGGGGCAAGCCCTTGAAGTTGCCGTAGAGCGGCGAGGCCAGCGGGTTCTTGGTATCCGCCCCTTGCAGGTAGGCGCCGGCCATTTCCGTCAGCCCGGCTTTTTGCACCATGGGATCGACTGCGGCGCGGGTCTCCATCGATGCGCCCGTGCCTTCCATGTCGGTCCACGGCGAGATCGGCACCGCGCAGCCCGGCATCGCGTCGCCCGCATCACGCAGCGCGAGCAGAGTCGCAAGCGTCAGGCCGCCACCGGCGGAATCACCAGCAATGGCGATGTGCTTGGCGGCGATACCCTGGGCGAGCAGCCAGCGGTAGCCGGCGCAGGCGTCATCTACCGCCGCCGGAAACGGTGCTTCCGGCGCGAGGCGATAGTTCAGCGCCAACACCCGTGCGCCGGCCGCCTTGGCAATACGCTCAAGCATGGCGCGATGGGAGCTGACTGAGCCGAGCAGGTAGCCGCCGCCGTGCAGATAGAGCACTACGCGCTTGTTATCGGCGCCGTCCGGCGTG
>JANOXY010000636.1:0-10193 GCA_031418675.1 Pseudomonadota bacterium | reverse complement strand
GGGCCGAAGCCGGTGCGCTTGATCGATTTCAAGAACTGCTTGGGAATGATCGCATCGGTGTCGACGTTGGGCCGGTCTATCGGCACGACCAGGCCGTGCAATTTTGTAAATGCCTGCATGACTTAAAACTCCCGCACGTCGACGAAGTGACCGGCGATACCGGCGGCCGCCGCCATTGCCGGACTGACCAGATGGGTGCGCCCGTTGCGGCCCTGGCGGCCCTCAAAATTGCGATTCGATGTGCTTGCGCAACGTTCGCCGGGTTCAAGCTGATCCGGGTTCATACCCAGACACATCGAGCAGCCCGGTTCGCGCCAGTCAAAACCGGCAGCACGAAAGATCTTGTCCAGGCCTTCGGCTTCTGCCTGTTGTTTGACCAGGCCAGAGCCCGGCACCACCAGCGCCGCTTTGACCGAGGCGGCGCGCTGTTTGCCTTTGACCACTTCCGCCGCCGCACGCAGATCTTCGATGCGGGCGTTGGTACAGGATCCGATAAAAACCTTGTCGATCTTGATCGCAGTGATCGGTGTGCCAGGTTTCAGATCCATATACTTGAGTGCATTGCGCATACCGATGCGGTGCGTCTCATCAACCGCTGCTTCGGGATCCGGAATCACATCGCCGATCGCGACCACCATCTCCGGTGAAGTACCCCACGACACCTGCGGTTCAACAGCGCTGCCATCAATCGTGATCTCGCTGTCGAACGTCGCGTCGGCATCGGAGTGCAGGTCCTGCCATAAGGCGACGGCGCGGTCCCAATCGGTACCGCTGGGGGCGTAGGGCCGCCCTTTGACGTAGTCGCGGGTCAGTTCGTCAAACGCCACCATGCCGGCGCGCCCACCGGCTTCGATAGACATATTGCAGACCGTCATGCGCCCTTCCATGCTCATGGCCCGCATCACCGGCCCCGCGTATTCAATGGTATGGCCCGTCGCCCCTGCGGTGCCGATCACGCCGATGATATGCAGGATCAGATCCTTGGCCGTCACACCACGCTTCAAGGCACCGTTGACGGTGATGCGCATGTTCTTGGCCTTGCGCAAGACCAGACATTGGGTGGCGAGCACGTGCTCGACCTCGGACGTGCCGATGCCAAAAGCCAGAGTGGCGAGCGCACCATTGGTAGCGGTATGGGAATCACCACAGACGATGGTCATGCCCGGCAGACTCCAGCCCTGCTCCGGGCCGGTCACGTGCACGATGCCCTGTCGGACATCACCAATATCGTGGTGCAAAATACCGTAGGTCTTGCAGTTCTTCGATAGCGTATCGAGCTGCAGACGCGCAATCGGATCCTTGATGTTCGTAACGTCTTCGGTCGGCACGTTGTGATCGGACACCGCCTTGGTCGCGGCTACGCGCCACAACGGGCGACCAGCCAATTCCAGTCCCTCGAAAGCCTGGGGCGTAGTGACTTCGTGTGCGATATGGCGATCGATATAAATCAGCGCCGAACCATCGTCGAATTTCCTTACCAGATGGGACTGCCAAAGCTTGTCGTAAAGTGTTTTGCCGGTCATGGAGGTGACGCCCGCGCTTGCGAAGGGCGGCTAGTCTACCATCGCCGCTGCGGCTTGGGCCGCGGCTGAGCGCCACTGGGTTGGATGTTTGGGAGTGCCACGCTAACTCGGCTAACATGCCTCGCCGTCGGACCTAACGGCGGCTGTGGAGACCAACACCGGTGCACAACAAAAAACCCCTACTCGTGGCTTTGCTGCTGCTCGTCAGTTGTGCCGCACACGCCGATTTCAACGATGGCGTGGTCGCCCTGATGGCTGGCAAATTCGAACCCGCGCTGAAGGTATTCGTACCGCTGGCCGAGACCAACAATCATGCCTATGCCCAATATTTTTTGGCACGCATGTACGAGCGCGGCCAAGGTGTGGCGCAAGACGCCAAAGTTGCCGCGCAGTGGTACCGCAAAGCGGCGGAGCAAGGGGTGAACGACGCGCAGTTCCGTCTCGCGGCGATGTACGAAAGCGGCAAAGGCGTACCTCAGGACAGGGAATATGCCTATGGCTGGTACAGCGTGGCTGAACATCTTGGCAGCAGCAAGGCCGGACCGGCGATGGCACGTACCAAAGCGCAGATGCGTGACGACGAGTGGGTGCAGGCCGACAAGCTCGCACGGGAGTTGATAAAGAAGTATGGCGTGGTGCCTGAGACTACGTCGCGCTCGAAGTAGGCGCCACGCAACGGGTGCTCAAAAACTCAGATCCGCAGGTTGACGTAGCTACCTTTGCTGTGGGAGTCGGCTGCGCCACCCATGCGATCGATAAGCGCGCTGAGCAGCGCCGCGGGAGAATTCTGGGGCGCCGCTTTTTCGCGTATCTCCCCCACCGGCCGGACAAAACGGTTGGAACTTAAAGTCGCACGTTCGTCGCGCGGGGCATCGGCGGTAAAACGACGATAGGAGGTCGCTAAGGCCTTATCTATACCTCCCGCCGCACGGACTGCCCCAATAGCCATGGTGTCGTGTTGACCCTAGTCCTTGCCGCCGCGCTTACGCGCGCGTGTTTTGGGCGCATCGGTGGGGGCTTCGACCAGGAGCATAAGCTTGTCGAGATTGGCTAGCGAGTGCATATGCAGGTAGATCAGGTCCAGGTAACCGAGTGTCATGAGTTCTTTCAACTGCTCCGCACTGAGCTTTTCCAGCCGCTCACGCGTCACGCAGAAAAAGCCGCTCAAGGAGTAGGTGCCGCCTGAGTTTAATGAAATGTTGGCCTGAGTGGAATCCAGCAGATCGGCTTTGACCAGCGCTTCACAAAACTTCGCCGTCACCTGCGTAGCAAACAGGAAGTCCTGGAGAAACTTTACGCTATTGGCCAGATAAGGACTCTGCTCGCCATCGGCAAGCAGCAGGCGCTCACCCTCCTTGGCGGTGTTGAAGCCCGAGTAGCTCTCGTCGATGCAGACCGTGAACTGCTCGGGATTGGTCTCGGTATTGGCCAGAATATAGGGATAACGACGCAGATAGGCCGGCACGTAGTTGCCCAACCAGGCGCCATCGGCGCCAACCAGCAGATTCTGGTCGGTGGCGACGCCGAGCAGTGCAGTGGGCACTGCAGTGCCCGCACCATCACGCGCAAAGACCACCGCATACTCGCGCGACGCGACCGCAAATTCACTGGCGGACAAATAGATGGAATTGGTGCCGGTGGCAAAGGAATAGCCTTGATCGGCGTCGATGTACCAATCGGCATGGCGCTCACGGTTGAGTGCGGTGACATTGCGGTACAGCAGGGGTAATTGGGGTTCAGACATTTCAATACCGACGGTGCAGGGTTGGAAGGATGACCTCGCCGCTCCAGATCACGGCGCCTTCGGCGTCGAGCCGGACGAGGCCTGCTAACTGATTAACGGCGCTGGGAGACAGTACTTCATTGAGTAAACCCGCGTCGGGTAATTCCTCTAATTCCTCGAAATCGTCCGTCGGCGCAGGTGCATTGTCCTTGTCAGGCGGGCTGACCGGTGCGGCGGGCGCCGCCTGGGGTGCAGCGGGCGCGGGGCTTTCGTCCAAGGTCTCGAACTCCTCGTCGATATCGCTCTGCGGCGGCTCGGGTGTGGCTGGTACGGGCGCGGCGGCCGGGGCAGGCGCATCCTCGAGCGGGGCAAACAGATCTTCGGTAGCCTCATCCAGCGCCGGGTCTTCGGCTGCCGGGGCATCGTCGCCGGCCGCATCGGTCGCCGGTTGCGCGGCCGGATCGAGGTTCTCTTCTGCTTCAATAACGTCTTCGAATTCGTCGCCGCCCACATCGTCCTGTTGCCTGGCCAGGTAGGCGCGCAGCTGCTGTTGATAGTCGAGATAGCTGGCGAGTTCGCTGCGGTACTGGCTGAGCAGGGTTTCACCTTTGCTCTTGGGGGTATCACCGGCGGCCAGCGATTTCTCCAGCGCTGTAATACGTTGCTGCAGGCCGTCGATGAGGGCCACGAGCTGTTCTTCCGTGACGCTAGGGGCGCAACCCTCGGCGTCTTCACACTGGTCCAGAGACTTCGCAATACCGTCCCCGATCTCCCCGAACAGGGTTAAATCCTCCTCGAACAGGGACGAGTCGACAAAGGCTACCGCCTGCAAGATGGTGAGAATGGCAGCGGGATTAGGAAAGGACGCGCGCGTGTTCTGCAACAGATTTGTTGGTGCACCGAGTGCCGTCAGCGAATTGATCAAACCGGTGTCGGTGACATTGGTGGTGGACGCTTGCGCGCGTGACCGCACGTTGAAGTCGACGCGCGTATTGGTGGCCTGCGCACCCTGGGCGACCAGCACTTCGCCGCCGTTCAGGTCCATCACCATGTTCTGCGAATTCTCGACTTCATTGGTTGCAGCAAGCATTACTCGGCCGCCGCGGAACGTCACCGTGTTAGCGCCGCTGGGCGCTGCAATATTGCCCATCGTGACTCCGCCCGGCAGACCATTGTTGCCGGCCTGGATCTTGTCGCCCAGCGCCATCACTACAATAGAACCTTCGCCGGGATCGCCGGCGCCGACCGTGATGTTATTGCCCTTGGACAAATCCACCGTGCTGCCGATCAGCAGCACGTTGCCGCCGGTCAGCAAGGATTCCGAAACGGTGAGGTAGTCGGCTGGTGCCGACAGAATGCTGCTATTCAAGATATCGCCGCCCGCTGCTTCCCTGAATTCACCGCCAATCGCCAGCGTGCCCTTGAAGTTGCCAAAGCGGTTGGCGGCGATGTGACCGGCGCCATCGTCGAGATCGATGAACATGTCGGTGTTGGCGGTCGGTACGATGCTGAGCACAGCATCGCTGTCGGACGACACCTCATCGTTAAAGTCGAAGATATTGCTCGACGATTGCAGCTTGACCGAGTCGAGGATGGTGAGTGGCCCGTTAAAACGCAGGTCCTGTCCGCTGACATTGGCAGCCAGCGTTGTCGCGCCGTTGAAGCTTAGATTGCGTGCGCTGACGGGCCCACGCAAATCGGCGCTGTCAGCAAACGTCGCGTCGCGCACATTCATATCGCCATTGACGCGCGTCGCACCGCCAAACGCCACATTGCGCGCAGTCAAATCGCCGCGCACAGTCGTAGCGCCTCTGTAAGTCTGATCGGCGCCCCCGGTAAAAACGTCCTCGTAGCTGGCGGTGCCGCTTGCAACATTAGAAACGAAGGCACCGTCGACGGTTACGTTGCCACGAATAGCGATGGCCCCGTTGCCAGTCGCGGTGAGTGTCAGCGGATTGCTGTTGTTGACGTCGCCGACGATACGCAGCCCCAGGTTGCCAACATCGATGCTGGCCTGGGCCATGCTCAGACTCGCTGCAGTGAACGTGCCCACAATCGACGCGGCGCTACCCGGCACACTCAGTACAGCGTCACCGTTAGTGCTCAAATCGTCGACACCAATGAATGCAAGTTGATCGCTGGCGGTACCCGGCAGGCCACGCAGCTGACCCGCGCCGTTACTGGTGAGAACCCAGGTCGCATCTACCTGGGAGCTCAATGTGTCGCCGCCGCCTGTTCCCATATTGATGGTATTGGTGGTGCCAGTTGGTGCGACGGTGAGAGTGACGGTGTCGCGCCCCGCACCGAGGTTCAGGGTTTCGATACCGGCGAAATCGCCGGCAAAAGTACTCGCGCTGGCGCTCATGCCGCTGGCACTGGCGCTGGTCACACGCGCCGTGATGGCGGAGGTATAAGCCGTCGCGTCCAGCGTATCGCTACCGGTACCGAGATTAAGCGTCCCGGCGATCCGCGCGCCGGCGCCCAAGCTCACGGTGTCGGCGCCACCATTGGTCAGAACGTTGCCCGCCCAGGTGCGGCCAGCCTGCAGCGTGACGCCGTCGGCGCCACTGTCGGTAAAGCCGCTGGTCACGCTCAAGCCGGCATCGCCGAGATTGTTGATATTGAATGCATCGGTGGTGGCCGCACCGCTGCCACCGGTGACCGTGATCGATACCGCATTGGCACCCGTCACCAGCATCTGATCCGCACCGCTGCTACCCAGCAGGAAATTATGGGTCGTCGCCGTGCCGGCAATAAAATCGCCGCCGTCAATGCCGCTGAATAACTGCGGCGTAATGTTCGATGGTCCTTCCTGATTGAAGATGAAGACGTCGCGTTTGTTGCCGCCGCGAATACTGAAATTCTCGAAGGTGGTGTTGGCGGTCGCAAAAGTACTGCCGTAACGCCCACGGCCATTGCCGGTGATGATCCATACCGTTTCAACGTCGGCGCCCTGCAGTTGAGTGCCATTGCCGATCACCGCATCGACGTCGGTGTAACTGCCGCTCAGC
Source organism: Pseudomonadota bacterium (assembly GCA_031418675.1). Classification (GTDB taxonomy): domain Bacteria; phylum Pseudomonadota; class Gammaproteobacteria; genus JADJYF01. The sequence goes on along the minus strand of JANOXY010000636.1, from coordinate 3,936 downwards.
AGATTCAGATTGGGAGGATTATTGGTCGAAGCATCACGCACCGTACCGGACTGGCCGCTGCCGGTATCGTTGTCGATGACAGCGTTGAGCAATACCAGATCCGAGCCACTGTAATCGAGGGTGTCGGTGCCCACGCCGAGATCGATAGCTCCCACCACACGGGAAAACTCGTTAGCCGAAGGATTTGTCGGCGGCGCAGTTTCGTGCACACCGAACAGGACGGTGTCGTTGTCGTTCTCACCCAAAATGCTGGTTGTCAGCACCGTACTGCTACCACCGTTGGCAACGACGTTAAAAACATCGTCGCCGGCACCGCCGGCCAGTAGCGTAAAGCTCAGCGCACCACCGGTGGCCGCGGTAAAAGTGTCCACGGCGCTGCCACCTTGCAGGGTCTCAAAGGCCGTGAAGGTGAATTCCGGTGTGCCGTCGGGCGCGCCTGACGGTGTATCGTCGATGCTGCCAGCGCCGCTGGCTGTCAGGTTCCAGTTGCTTGTCTGATTGCGTCCGACCAGTTTGTCGGTGGCGGCGGCGGAGCCGGTCAAGGTTTCGAAACCGGTGAAGCTGGCAAACGTCGAACCGCCATCTACCAGCGTGGCACTCTGCAGATTAACCGTTATCGGATTGACGCGGCTGGCGTAAGTCAAGGTGTCGACACCACCGCCACCATCAATCAGCCCGCTCACCGCACCTGCCGCGCTGACGCTGAAGGTGTCGGCAGCGGAGCCACCGGTCAGGCGTTCGAAGCCCACAAAATTGAACTCGACCGAGGCCGGCGCACCGACGGTGGTGTCATCGATAGTGCCGGCATTGGCCGCGCTCACGGTCCAGCTGCTCGTGTTGTCAGTGCCTATCAGATTATCCGTAGCGCTGCTGCCGGCAACCAGGGTTTCGATGTTGGCAAACGATGCAATGTCGGGCGCCGAAAGAGTGGCCAGATCGATAGTGATCGCGGTGCCCCGGCTTGCGTAGCTGAGACTATCAACACCGCCTAGACCATCAATGCTGCCGCTGAGCGAGCCGCCGGTCGCAATGTTGAAGGTGTTGGCAGCGCCGCTGCCGACCAGATTCTCGATGCCCGACCAAGTGCCGCCGAGCAAGGAAGCGCTGCCAGTGTCGGCAGCGGTCACGGTATAGGAGCCATTACCAGCCAGGCTGTCGTTATTGCCGCTGCCACCGATGATGGTTTCAATGCCACTGAAATCGTCAACCACCAGGCCGTTGGCAATGCTGCCTGTGTTGAGTGCGCTGGAGACAAAATCGAGATCAGCGGTCAGTCCACTGGCATCGATGCGATCGCCGCTGGCCGCACCGCCGCTCAGGGTAAAACCACCCGGGCTGCTAGCGCTGACTACCTCGTCGATATCAAAATCCGAGGCCGTGCCGCTTTGTCCGAACGACGCATCGAGGGTGCTGACAGTCAAGGTGTTGCTGATGAAATTCAAATCACGCGCCGCGACCAAGGTGAAATTGTCGTCGGCGACATTGTTATAGGGGCCAGCCAGGGTCAGGGATGCGGTGGCACCGGTAGTGCGGATATCAACCGTGTCGGCCCCTGCGCCGGTAGCGAGTGCGTTGATGGACAGATCAACCGCCGAGGTCACAAATACGTCGGTGCCGGCGTTGGCCTGTAAGCCGCTGCCACCGGCCAGCGCCACGCCCAGGCCGTTGGCAGTACTGACGCCGATGGCATCACCCGCGTTCAATATCAGATCGCTGCCACCACTCTTGGCCAGCACGGCACCCGCCGTATCACGGATTGCACCGCTGCCGGCGCTAATGGTCTGCGCAGCCGCGCCATTAAATGTGCTGGTGCCCGTGCCTTGAAATATCACATTGCGCGCAGCGCTGAGATCGCTATTGCTGGTGATGTTATCGGCGATGACCAGATCGTCAGCGGCACTTTGCACGTCGATATCGCCGCTCGCGGTGATGGCGGTGCCACCGCCCAGGATCAGGTTGCCGTCGGCAGCAGCGCTCTTGATCAGACCGACGGTGGATAAGGTGCCGCCCTGGGCGTCGATGGTTTGTGTTGCACTACCATCGAGATTACCGGCGGCGGCCAGGGTGATGTTGCCGCTGGCGGTCAGATTTCCAGCCAGATTAAAGCCATTGCTGATGGTCAGATTGCCGGCGTCAACCGCGACGTCACCGTTGATGTCGATCAGGGTCGAGCCGAGCAAGCTGAGGTTGCCGGTGGAGGCTTTGGTCAATGCGTCTATGGTCAGTGTGCCGCTGCCGTCGGTGCCGGCGCGGAGCGTTTGATTGGCTGTGCCGGTCGCCGCTATCACAACGGTGATACCGGACAGGTCGATATCATCGCTTGCAGCCAGCGAGCCCAGACCCAGATCGAGCGTGCCACTGCCGCCACCGAGGGAGCCGATAGTGGCGTTCTGATCGTTGACGTCGAAGCTCGCCCCGACGGCGATGCTGACGGCGCTGGCGTTGCCCACACCCGTGGCGCTACCGAGCTTGAGCGTGCCGGCATCGATCTGCGTTGCGCCGGTGTAACTGCTGTTGCCAGCCAAGACCAGGGTATCGACGCCAGTTTTGCTGAGCGTACTGCCCGCACCACCGCTGACAGCGCCGCTGATGGTGAAATCGATATTGCCCGCAGCGCCGTTGTCGACGCTGATGGTGCTCGCAGTCGCGAGGTTCACGGTACCGGCCAAGGTGCCGGTGTTGGTGCCCCGCAGCGCGCCAGCGCCGCCATTGCCGCTGCCATTGAGAGTCAGGTTCTCATTCGAGGTGCCGGTAAATGCCGCTTCCAGGGTGCCGCCGTTGACTGTCGTCGCACCACTGGTGCTGCCGAGACTGGCGGTGGTTGCAGCGCGCAGCGTGCCGCCGGTAATGGTGGTGCTACCGTTATAGGTGCCAGTACCGACACTCAGCACCTGGGTGCCGGTGCCGGACTTGACCACGGACAAGGTGTCACCGCCGGTTTCGGTGATGTCGCCGGCAAAACTGCCGGCGCCGCCGCTGATGTCCAGGCTTGCACTATCGGCCACCGCCGCTGCGTTATTGGTCACCACGCTGCCCGCAACACCGTCGAGCTTGCTGATCGTCTGATCAAAGCCGGCCAGGTTGAAGGTGGCACCCGTGGCGGTGAGATTCAGCCCGCTGCTGTTATCGAGCACGTCGGTCGCGCCGGCCCGCAAGCTGCCCTGGGCGACAATCGTCGCGCCACCGTAGGTGTTATTGGCATTGGCAAAAACCACGGTCCCGCCGCCGGTCTTGGTGAGGCTGTGCGCGCCGCCGCTTTGGCCCAGCGCGATGCTCAAGGTCAAAGTACCCGCACCACCAACGCTGGCATCACCGTTCAAGGTCACAGTATTGAAGTTGGCAATCGATGCCGTGCCGGTGCCCGTCAATGCACCCGCACCCGCGTTGCCGGTACCGTTCAGGTTGATGGCCTCGCTGCTGGCGAGCGCCAGGCCATTGAGATCCAAGGTGCCACCATTGGCGGTGGTTTGACCGCTATCCGTACCGAGGCTGGCAGCGGTGGTGATGCTAAGTGTGCCACCGCTGATCAAGGTGGCACCCGCGTAGGTGCCACTCACCACCGACAGGCTTTGCGACCCGCTGCCGGACTTGGTCACGGACAAATCGTCGAGGCCGGTCTGGGTGATATCGCCGGCATAGCTGCCGCCACCGGCGGTGATCGAGAGGGTTGAGCTGGTTCCGCCACCACCCGCGTCATTAGTCACCACCGAGCCCGCAACACCATCAAGCTTTTTGACCGCTTGGGCAAAACCGGCCAGATTGAAGCTGGCACCAGACGCAACATTGAGGCCGGCACTGGTGGCGAGCACATTGGCCGCACCGGCCGTCAAGCTGCCTTGGCTGACCGTGGTGTTACCGGTAAAGGTGTTTGCGCCGGTCAGTATCAGGTCACCACTACCTACCTTGTTTAGATTGCCGGCGCTGCTGATGGCGCTG
>JANOXY010000635.1:0-2288 GCA_031418675.1 Pseudomonadota bacterium | reverse complement strand
GGCGCCGGCACCACCGACGTTCAACGACGAGCTGCTGGTAATCGAGCCGCCCGTTTTGCTCGCCATCGCCGCCAATTCCGCCAGGGACATCCGCTGGGTATTCCCGTCGACCGTGCGTTGCGCGCCACCATCACTCCAGCTCACGTCCTCGGCAGCGCATTCCCAGATTCTTGCGGCGCGTCCACACAGCTGTCGGACCATATCCTGACATGCTTCGATGACGGCCTTGCCGGTGGCAAAGGTGACGCGGCTGCCGCCGGTAAGAAAGCTGTAGCCAATCGCCGACGTGTCGGCGATCACGGACTTGATCTTGGACAATTCGATGCCTAACACTTCGGCGGCCATGATCTGCATGGAGGCCCGTGAGCCGCCAATGTCAGGATTGCCATTAATCACTTCCACCGTGCCGTCGTCGTTGAGATTGACGGTGGCACTGGATTGCCCGCCGATGTTGAACCAGAAACCACTGGCGATGCCACGGCCCTGATTCGCTTTTAAAGGCGCATGGTAGTGGGCATGGGCTTGGGCGGCTTGCAGCGTCTCCACATAGCCGATCACAGGGAACTTCGGACCAAACACTTGCTGTGTGCCTTGCCGTGACGCGTTCTTGAGACGCAAGTCCAAGGGATCGATATCGAGTGCCAGCGCGAGTTCGTCCATAGCCGACTCAATGGCAAAACCAGCCATGGGTGCGCCGGGCGCGCGATAGGCCGTGGCTTTGGGACGATTGGATACAACGTCGTAACCCACCGCGCGGGCATTGGCGATGTCATAGGGCGCAAAACCAACCATGCAACCGGATTTCACCGACGCACCGGGAAACGCACCGGCCTGATAGGCCAAGGTCAGCTCGGCCGCAGTGAGCTTGCCGTCGCGAGTGGCACCGAGCGTGACGCGCAAATGGGCACCGGAGGTCGGACCGCTGGCGCGAAAAACTTCGGAGCGGGACATCACCATCTTTACCGGTCGCCCGGCTTTGCGTGACAACACAATGGCCAGGGGTTCCAGATAGACCGTGGTCTTGCCGCCGAAACCGCCGCCGATTTCCGCCGGAATTACACGTATTTTACTGAGATCGATCTTGAGCAGCTTGGCGCAGAACTCGCGCACCATGAAGTGCCCCTGGCTGCTGGACCAGATGGTGATCACACCATCGGATGCGGTGCTGACCACGCAGGCATGGGGCTCGATGTAACCCTGGTGCACCGCTTCGGTGGTGTATTCGCGCTCGATGGCGACGTCCGCTGCGGCAAAGCCCGCAGCGATATCACCCACGCTGAACTCTGTGCGTGAGTAAATATTCGACGCCACGCGGGTGGGCGGTTCAACGCCGCTGGTTAACATGTCCTCGTACAACAAGGGTGCATTCGGGCTCATCGCTTCGCGCACGTCGATGACGTGGGGCAGCACTTGGTAATCAACTTTGATGAGCGCCAAGGCTTCGGCGGCCACTTCAGCGTTGATAGCAGCGACGGCCGCCACAGCGTGGCCCTCGTAGAGCGCCTTGTCCCGTGCCATGGCGTTCATCGACACGAAACGGAAATTCACCGACGCTTCGCCGCTGGGCTCAAACGCTGAGGGCAATTCGGGAAAATCCGCGGCGGTTACCACCGCCAGCACCCCCGGGTGCGCCAAGGCACGGGCGGTGTGTATAGCCTTGATGCGGGCGTGAGCATGGGGACTGCGCAGGACCCGTCCGACTACCATGCGCGGCAGCGCAAAATCGGCGCCGTAAGCTGCCTGGCCGGTAACTTTGTCGACGCCGTCGGGCCGCACCGGCCGCGTGCCTACCCACTTAAGAGGCTTGTCTTCACTCTTCATGTCCACCTTCCTACTCCCTGCCGCTAGCGCTGCACACCACGGCGTAAACCATCACTGATTGAGTGAAGCTCGTACTCGAGTCCACACACTGATTCGATTCTGTTGATCACCGGGCCCAAGCGCAACGCCCACCCGTTTGCGTAGGTCTCGGCGCCGGCCCATCACCGCAACTGGCGATGTCATCACGGTCAGTTATTATCACCCGACGCGGCAAACCGTACTGCCCGCCAACCACTCACGATGAACCCAAGGGGAAACACCATGGCCAATGCCCAGCTCAACGCAATCCGTAGCATGCTGACGGAAAATCCAATCATCAAACCCGGCGATTCACTGGCCGACATGCGCAAAGGCCTCGATGGTCTCGGTGCGATGACACCCTCGCTGCCAGGTGTCACCGCCAGCGTGGTCGACGCAGGTGGGGTGAACGCGGAGTGGATCACACCCGAGGGCGCCGATCAGAAACG
>JANOXY010000634.1:0-20039 GCA_031418675.1 Pseudomonadota bacterium | reverse complement strand
CCACAGGATGCCGTCCTTGCCGATGGTGACGAGCAAGGGCTGCTTGTTGATATCCACCAGCACCCGTTCGAAACCCACTTCCATGTCGAGGGTCTCGCCGGGAATATGCTGGTAGTACCACACGATGCGGCCCGTGTTTGGGTCGAGCGCCAGGGTCGAGTTGGTATACAGCGCGGCGTCGGTGGGCGACATGCCGCGACTCGCGGCGACCCACGGCTTGGCTTGTGATACGCCGATGAAAAACAGTTTGCGCTGGGCGTCGTAACTGCCCGCGATCCAGGTGTCGCCGCCAGCGCGTAACTGCGCCGGCAGCTTGCCCCAGCTTGCTTCATTGGGATCACCGGCGCGCGCGATGGTTGAGGTGCGCCATAACTCTTTGCCGGTTTGGGGATCGTGGCCGGTGATAAAACAACCTTCGACCTTGTATCGCTCGCAGCCATTGATACCACTCACCACCACACCGTTGGCGATCATGGGGCCGGCGGTGTGGGTATAACCCTCGCGATAATCGGCTTTTACCGTCCGCCATAACTGCTTGCCGGTGCGCGCCTCGATGGCGACCAGGGCGGCGTCGTAGGTGGCGAGAAATATTTTGTCGCCATACAGCGCGATGTTCTTGGTCGGCCCACCCAGGGTGCGCGACTCGGCGGGGTAGTCGTAGGTGTATTCCCAGATCAAATCGCCGCTGGCGGCGTCAACCGCCTGCACAACATTGCCGGGGTGGGTGAGGAACATCACACCGTCGTGTATGAGCGGCGTGCCCTGATTGCTGCCTTCGCGCATGGTCAGCGCCCAGGCCAGGCGCAGTTCCCCGACGTTGGTTTTGTTGATCTGCTTGAGGGGGCTGAAACCCTGACCATCCAGCGTGCGACGCCAGTTCAACCAGTCGCCATCGGGTGGGTCGGCGAGCAGCGCATCGCTGACTGGCGCGTAGTTTTTGATCACATGATTGGTGAAGCCCGAGGCTTGTTTGGCCGCTTCGGCGATGGAGCCGGCGGCCGACCAGCTGCGAAATTGAGGGTTGGCGCCGGCGGCGGCGTCTTTTTGCGCCTGGACGGGATCCCAGTTTGCACCGCGCACAGCCACGCCTATGGTGGTGGCGACCTCTGCGTTCAGGGCCTGCTCGCCGGCTGCCGCCCCATTCACCCGCAGGAGATGGGCGGTGATGGCAATATAAACCTCGGGTTTCAAGGAATGGGGCGCGCCAGCCGGCATTTGCGCCGTGCTCAAGGTGTTTAAATCCGCAACGGTCTGATTGCCCCATTTCGCCAGAAAATTAGGACCCGCCAATTCCGGCCCATGGCCGGTGCCGCGCAAGGTGAGATGGTGGCAGTCGGCACAATGCTGCTCGTAGGCGAGCTTGCCCTGGGCAGCTTGTTGCTCGGTGTAGATGCCGAGCAAGTCGGCGCCGTGTACGGTGCAACTCGCGAGCATTAGAGATACAAAAAAGCGCAGGCCCATGACAATTCCCGGTGGCTAGTGGGGTCGACGGCATTGTGGTGGCAGGCACGCGCGCAATCCAGTCACCGTAAGGGTTACCCGCACGCGGGTATCGCTGCGCCCGCAGCTGCGGTTACGCTCCGGCTTAGTTCAAATTTTGGGGGAACGTTCATGGCACTCGATCTGATAATCAAGAACGGTAGCGTGGTCGACGGCACAGGGCGCGCGGCCTACCGGGGTGATGTCGGCGTGCAGGACGGCAAGATAGTCGCGCTCGGCAAGGTCAATGAAAGCGCCAAGCGCAGCATAGACGCCAGCGACTGTGTGGTTGCGCCGGGCTTTATCGATCCCCACACCCACTACGATGCGCAGATGTGCTGGGACGACGCCGCGACGCCATCCCCCTGGCATGGCGTGACGACGGTGGTGATGGGCAATTGCGGGGTCGGCATCGCACCCTGTTTGCCCGCCGCGCGGGAGATCGCGATGCGCGATCTGGTCAATGTGGAATCCATTCCCTTTGAAGTGCTGGACCGCGGCATCACCTGGGACTGGGAGACGTTTCCGGAATTCATGCAGGCCGCGGCACGTCGGCGGCCCGGCATCAACCTCGCTTTCCTCGCGCCGCTCACACCGTTTCGCCATTACGTGATGGGCGAGGCGTCCATGGAGCGCGCGGCCAATCCTGCGGAGATCGAACGTATTGCGAGCTTGCTCGGTGAAGCGATGGACGCCGGCGCTTTTGGTTTTTCCAGTACGGTGTTGAATCAGCACATGGGTTATGGCGGTCGGCCGCTGGCATGCCGCAATGCCAGCCACGCGGAGTACCAGGCCTATGGCAAAGTTCTGAAAGACAAAGGCAAGGGTGCCGTCGAAATCGCCCTGACGCGCCAGATCGGCGTGCTCGACGACGATGGTTATGCGCTGCTCGATGTATTGCTTGAAGCCAGCCATCGGCCCGTGACATTCATCGCACTCTTTGATCGCGACGATATTCCCGAAGCGGTGCGAGACACCTTGGCCAAAGTCGCGCCGCTCATCGCCCGCGGGGCGCGGCCACAGACTTCGCCTCTGCCGCTGACCCGCGAAGTGAATATGCGCAATCCCTTTGTGTTTGGTGCATTCCCGTCCTGGAAGCCCTTGTTTGTTGATCAGTCCAAGCCTGCCCAACGGGCGGTGTATAGCGACCCGGCATTTCGCGCACGTTTCCGCGAAGACCTCAAACGTCCGCAAACCTTTGGCAACTGGTCACGGGTGCGCGTGCACGAAGTGCATTCAGCGGAGCTCAAGGGCTATGAGGGCAAGAGCGTCACGGAAATCGCCCAGGCTCAGGGTAAGGATCCGGTCGATGCATTTCTTGATCTGACCCTGGCCGATGATCTTGATATCGAGTTCACCATGTCGACCTTCAATCATCGTGTCGACCGCATGAAAGAGATCCTCGCTAACCGCGACATGCTGCTGGGCCTGGGTGACGGCGGTGCGCATCTGGATACCCTGTGTGATTCCGGTTATCCCACCTTTCTGCTCGGCACCTGGGTGCGCGAACGTGGTGCGCTCAGTCTCGAAGAAGGGGTGCGCCGGCTGACCACTGACCCCGCTGATTTTTTTGGCATCAAGGATAGGGGCCGATTGGCCGTCGGACTGGCCGGTGACATCACCATTTTTGATCCGGCCACCGTTGGCTCCAGCAATCGCGGCGAACGGCGATTTGATTTGCCGGGTGGTGCCAAGCGTATGGTCATGCCGTCGCGCGGCATACTGCACACCATTGTCAACGGTGAATGTCTGTACGAAGCCGGTGCGGTGACTGAGGCGCGCGCTGGCCAGGTGCTGCGCTCCTGACTTCCTTCGCCCTCTCCCGCTTACGGGAGAGGGCCGGGGTGCGGGTGAATGTTTTTGGCGCGCCGCAGTTCCTATCGCGCGGTACAGAAGGGCATGTCACCGACCTTCGGCACACACCCATGCTGCAAACAGCGCCGAAGCACGGAGCGTGGTGGGCCGCCGAGGAGGCGGCTTCGATGCTCCCGTTGGCCGCATGCTTATTGGAATTCAAGACCCTTGTAGTTTTCTTCAGCCACCTGATTGATGGTCGCCAGGAATTTTGGTGCGCCGCCGTTGTAGACGAAGTAGCGCACCCGGCCGTGTTCATGGCCGTCGACATTGGAGTTGTAGCCGGTGAACCAGCCCTTGGCCTTGCGCATTAACATGGTGCTGTACATCTTGGCGACGTGGTTGGTCCAGCGCTCTTCGGCGGCCGGGGTGGCTTCGACCCGCGTGTAGCCATGTTTCCACATGTGTTCCAACAGGCCGGTTACCCAGTCGACGCCGATCTCGATACCACGCGGGAAGTTGGTCGAAGCCGAGCCGCTCTGCGGACCGGCAACCGTGATGAAATTGGGAAAACCGCTAATCTGCATGCCGAGGAAGGTGACCGGACCATCGTTCCACTTGTCGCGTAGCTTCTGGCCGCCGACGCCTCGGAAGTCGATGCGATCATAAGCGCCGGTGATGGCGTCAAATCCGGTCGCGTAAACAATCAGATCAAATTCGTATTCCTGTTCGGACGTACGTATGCCCTTAGGCGTGATGGATTCGATGGGCGTGGCAGAGATATCGACCAGACGCACGTTGTCGCGGTTGTAGACTTCGTAGTAGCGGGTTTCCAGCGGTACACGCTGCACACCAAAACCGTGGTCTTTGGGGATCAGTTTCTCGGCCAGCACGGGGTCTTTGACACGCTGGCGGATGCGTTGCGCAATGTATTGCGAAAATTCGGCGTTGGCGACTTCGTCGGTAAAGATCTCGCGGAAATTACTCAGCCAGATACCGAAACCTGGTTCGCCGTAGAGTTTGTCCCACAGCGCTTCACGTTCTTCGCGCGAGACTTCATAGAATCCGCGGCGATCGGGTTCGTGCTCGAAGCCACCCGGTGTGCGCAAGCAGGTGGCGAAGATTTCGTCATAGCGCGACTTGATGTCGGCCATCTGCTCGGGGGTGAGTTTGCTGTTGTTCAGCGGCGCACACCAGTTGGGGCGGCGCTGGAACACCGTCAGCTCGCCAACCTTGTCGGCGATCTCGGAAATGACCTGCACGCCGGTTGCGCCGGTGCCAATCACGGCCACGCGCTTGCCCGCCAGTTCGACTTTTTCTTTAGGCCAGTAATAGGTGTGAAAAGAAGGACCTTTGAAGGTATCAACACCCGCAATGCGCGGCATGGTCGGCGCCGATAACAGACCGAGACCCGTGACGATGATGCGGGTGGTAATTTCGTGGCCATTCTCCAGATAAAGCCGCCACAGATTATTGTCTTCGTCGTAATGGGCCGCCGTGACCTTGCAGTTGAATCGCATGTGACGGCGCAGATCAAATTTATTCGCCACGTGGTTCAGGTAACGCAAGGTGTCGGGCTGCGCGGAAAAGCGTTCCGGCCAATCCCATTCCTGCAGCAGTTCCTTGGAGAACGAGTAGCCGTAGGTGTACGACTCAGAATCAAAACGGGCACCGGGATAGCGGTTCCAATACCAGGTGCCGCCCAGATCGCTGGCGGCTTCCAGCACGGTGACGTTGATACCCAGTTGCACCAGCCGATAAAGCTGGTAAATGCCCGATACCCCGGCACCCAGGATTACTACTTCGTGCTGTGGGCTCAGTGCTTGCGACACTGCTTTCATCTGCGTATTCATGGATTAGATCCCCTTGCGAGACACGGGTGCGCGCGAAGCCGTGTCGAATTAAGCGATGATCGCTCCGCCAGTTATCCGGCGTGGGCTGCGTGTCTTGGAAACTAGCACGGTGCCGCGTACGGGCAAAGACCGCACAACTCCGGCCCCCGATTGGGTGGGGCCTCGGTTCTGGGATCGGTAGTATCCCCCACGCGCATCGCCGCGCAGATGCACCGCCGGCGTGATGTCGACGCGAGCGTGCGATGTTCATTTTTACGCAAAATTACCGGACACAGTGCGCGCTGCCGCCCTAGCATGCGCTCCAGTCACAGAGGAGTTTTCGCCATGCAAATCGGTAAACCCCAATCCGCACGCGGTGTTTACTCCGTATTCACAAGCCTGTTGTTGGGCATTGGCGCGACCCAGGCTATGGCCGTCACCGTCGTCAATCCAGGTTTTGAAGATTTGAGCGGTGAGGCGGTGTTCAATGAATTCACCTTCGGCCCGCTGGCTGGCTGGGGTCTCTATGATCCAGGCAATATCACCGCCGGCGGCGCCGGTAACACCTTCTTCATTGGCACTTTGACACCCTTCGAGCCCGACCCGGTCGGTGCGCCTGGCGTTTTTGCCAATATTCCTGGCGGTGCACCGGAAGGCGCGCGGGTTGGTATCGCATTCAATTTTGCCAATGGCGGCGGGCAGGGTGAGTACGGCTTTCAACAGACACTCGCTGCGAACTTAGCAGCCAATACCGAATACACCCTCAAGGTCGACATCATCAATATCGCTTCGGCGACTTCTCGATCCGGTCAGTTCTTTAATCTCACTGGTTTTCCCGGTTACCGCGTTGACCTCATGGCTGGCGGCGTAATACTCGCGCAGGATTTGAATAGCCTGGCGGGTTCGCTCAGCGACGGTGAGGTGGCTACCAGCACGTTGGTCTTTACCAGTGATGCTGTGCACGCTGCACTCGGAATGCCACTTGCCATTCGGCTGGTGAACTTGAATGTGGCCGATCCCGCCGACCTGAGCGCCGATCTCGAAGTCGATTTCGACAATGTGCGCCTGGGTGCGGTGAGCGTACCGTTACCACCACCCGTGCTGCTGTTCACTAGCGCCTGTGCGGGCATGCTGCTGCGCAGACGTTCCGTCGCGGTCTAACCACCTCAGAAAAACGCGCAGGCAGTCGCTAGAAGGCGCGACTCCCTGCGCAGTCACTCATCAGGTGCGACGGCTACGCAGCCGGCCAGCGCCGACAAGCGTGCCCAGCGCGCTACCCAGCATCAGCAAGGCGGGCGGCACCGGCACGGTATGCAGCGCTCCCACGGCGTCAAGATCAAAACCACCCGTTGCCACTGAGGTCGGATAGGGGTCGAGTATGGCGCGACCGAAGCTGTCTGAGGTCGAGCCATTGCCGACGGCATCGATCAGTCTCACAAAAAATATCGCGTTGAGATCCAGCAAACCCTGCGCCTGCAGGGTGTTACCCGCGAGGTCGGTCAAGTCAAAGCCAGTGCCGACGCCGGTGTTATGGATGCCGGCGAAGTTGTTCACTTCAGCGATATCGATCAAACGAAAGCCAGTGCCAAAATTCGTGTTCACGGTCGGGTTGTTGTAGGTCGAGGTGAAGCGCGCAAAGTGAGCGCCATCGGTGGAGACTTCCACATAGGCCAGTTCGGCAAATACCAGACCGTTAAAACCAAAGGCGTTCTCAAACACCGCGAAGTCGGCGCCGGCGCCGTTGGTGATCGCAGTATCAAATCGCAAGGTGATCGAACCACCATCACCCAAGGACACCGTACTACCGTCCTGAGGCCCGAGACCGTTGCTGGCAACACCAGCACTGGCGAGCGGGCTGTTCGCCACCACGATGTCCTGCGGGCCGCGGCTCAGCTCAGTCACGCTGTCGGCCCACTGCACGATGCTGGCCGGTGTCACTGCCGGGTTGGTCAAGGTCGCGGCGGAAATCGCCTGGGCGGCCATGGTCAGCGCGCCGGCAACAAACAGCCGAGTCGAATTTGAGTAGTGCATGCAAATCTCCAAGTAATCAGATTGGCGACGACGAGCATGCGGGTAACAGCGCAGACGGTAACCGATGATGTCCAGACCCCATAACAGCCACAGAAGCGCGTGCATCTGCTTTCATGTTGTGAGGTGGATCATGCGTGGATTCCAGTCCCAACCGCCCCCCGCGGATAGTCATCTTGGGACGCTCGAGGTCGGTCTCCGGACTCGTGGATCAAGCGGTCGCTGCTGCCTTCCCATGCGATATCGCACAGTGGCCTACACGCTTTGACCTTTCCACTTACCGTTGCGGGGGCAGTGTCGGTTTTGCTGCTCGCGCAGCGCACCGTCTTCCCGTTTAAGTCCGCCGGCAGAGCCGGCAGGACACCTTGAACGTTGGAAAGGAATCTATCCAGATATCGGACGAAGCACAAGACGGCGCGTCGCTGAAGCGCGCCGTCATCCTAGTCCGTGCGACGGCAATCTTGTTTGCACTAACTAATCGGCACTGACTTCAACGATGAAGCCATCGGGCAGTTCGCGTCGCCCATAGATGAAGTCACCATTGATATCGCCCACCCACAGGTGGTTACCAACGAAGCGCACATTCCACGGATTGATGAAACCACTCGCCACCAGTTGGAGTTTGCCGTCCGTCGTCACACGATGCAGTTTGCCATCGGCCGCGAGCGGCCGACCGGCCGGTACCGGGATCTCATAGGAGCCCACTTCGACCACGAAGATCTGACCGCCATAGGCGCCGAAGCCGGCGGGTGCAAAGTCAATCGAGCCGAACATGGTCGGCGCTTCGGCGATGGCTTTGTCATCGACCTTGCCATCGGCGTGGATGGCGAGAATGGCGCTGCCACGAGCAGCGAAGATGCCCCCGCGTACCACGGTTACCAGCAACGATTGGCCATCGGGTGTGAAACGCAGATACAACGGCCCGCCTTGTTTATCCGGATCCAGGCGTACAAATGGTTCGCAGCGGCCATCGGGGGTGATCTGGTAAATGGTGTTGTTGAGCGTCGTTGACGCGTAGAGCTTGCCAAAAAACGGGCTGCCAGGTGGGCCAAAGCGTGCATCGACACCAATCCCGGCAGTTTCTTTGGCATTGCTGGCCGGCAGCGTGCAGAACACGCTGACCGCAAAAGCAGCCTTGGGATCGATGCGCTGCATGACATAGTTTTGCTGGCCGCCCTGATCGCCGGTCTTGGGTTGCGACAGCGCAAATACCTGCCCACCAAATTTGCCAAAGCCCGTCGGCGCCACGTCGAAGCCTGCGCTGATCGGCAGCATCTTGTCGGCATCCACCAGCACCGAGACCTTGCCCGCGAGATCCACTGCCATCAAACGGCTGCCTTTCTGCTCGCCGTCTTTGCCCTGTTCCTCTTTGCCGTCGTCGTTCAACCACACTTGTGTGCCCATGGGATGCATCACGAGCGGGTCGTAGAGTTCGCCCGGTGCTACCAGCAGGTGGGTTTTGAAGCCCATCGCCGGTTGAATGTCCACACGCAGCAAACGCTCGAGGACCGTGTGCAACTCACCATCGGCGCCGTGAGCCAGCAAACTGGTGGCGCTCATCAGGAGCATGGTGGCAAGTTTAAGAATATTGGTCATGGATACTGATCCGCTGGCGTTGAAATTAATCTTGGCGATGGGCCGCAAGGTATTCCTCACGCGTAATGAAGCTGGTGTTGCTGCGGCCACGGAAATTCAGAAAGCGTACACCGGCGGCGCCACTGCGAAAGCTATATAAGGTATCGCCGGCTATGAACACCGAGGCGCCGGGCCCCAGGCGTTTGCGCCCGATCTGTAGCTCACCGTCTAGGATGTAGATGATCTCATCGGCGGCGTGGGCATGCAGCGCGATCGCTTCGTTAGCTGCGATGCGGGCTTCGAACAGCTGCAGACCATCGGCATTGGAATGCATGATGCGTACATCGGCATCCCGTTCGGCACGGGACATGCGCACCGCCACCTCGGGTGCAACGGCATCGGCGACCAATTGCCAAGGGATGCTATCTGCCTCGACAACTTTGACCTTGCTCATGGCAACAACCTCTTAAACCTTGCCCACAGTTTACCCATAGTCTGTGGCGTGGCTCGGTACGCCAGCATGCCTCACCCATTCCCTCGATTTGCTAGGGGGGTGAGGGTTAGGGTGAGCCTGTTCTTTAGTGTTTCCAGGACCAGCCCAGCATCACAGAATGTACGTGGGCCTCGATGCGTTCCCTGCCACCGATGCCGAGCAGGGCAGTTGCGGACGGTCCCTCATAGGACGAGGGGATGAAATACCCATAGGCCATATGCAGTTCATGGCGCGGCTCAGGCTGCCAGCTGAAGCCAGCGCCGATTTGATGCACAGCGCCGGGTGTCAGCATGTTCAGGGTGACGGAGTTGATGCCGTCGTCGCGCTGTGGCCGTTCGCCATAGGCGTAACCACCGCGCAACCATAAATTGGACCGCACAGCGTAAGCGAGGCCGAAGCGGAAGTTATCCTGATCGTCCCAATTGAGTCCGCTACCGCGACGGCTGCCGAGGGCTTGGTTGACAGGATCAAGGAGACTGTTCAGTACACCATTTGCATTGGCCCGCACACCGCCAAAATTGATACGTTGATAGTCGAAGGTAAATACCAGCTGCGCTGTCGGCTTGAGTGCCAGCCCAGCGGAAAAATTCTCAGGGATATCGAGCCCGCCGTCGGCCAGCAGGCCGTCGTACTGTTCGAACTCCTGGGTGTACACCCGGCTTGCATAGGCTGCACCGACACTCAGCCAAGGGGTGAGCTCACCCAGCCAGCCGACGCGCACGCCCAGGCCCAGCGCCCAGTCGTAACCACGGTTGGTGACATCGCCCGGATGTTGTGAAAACGGTCGAAACGCTTGCAGGCCGTAGGCCTTGAAGCGCTGCACCGCGAACAGCGGCGCAACGCCGATGGTATGCCCCGGTGCGAGTTGGTAGGCAAGCCCCGGCGCGATCACGAGCTGCATGATATCGATGCCGAACTTGCCGCAGCCAAGCACAAAATTGGCCGGTCGCGCGCCGCAAGTCGCCGGCGCGGCGTTGCTGCCCGGCACGCCGTTGTCGCCGCGGTAGGTGGTATTCAAGCCGCCGTTGCCATAAAGCGTGACGCCCCAGGCCAAGCGCTCGTTGATGCGTCGGCTGATGGCGCCTTCGGGGATCACAAAAATATCCCGGCCACTGGTGGTGGCGAAGTCGTAGACGGTGTTTGAGCCGGTGCGTTCGACACGACGATAGGGCAGGAAAAAATCAGTGCCGATGTCGACACGATTGCCAGCGCTCAACCATTTGGCGGGATTGGACGAGCCGGCATAGGCATCCTGGCCGTAGGCGGTGGTGGCGCCGGCCATTTGTCGTGCGGTGGGGCCGTAGCCGAGTGCGAAGTAGCCACCGCCGGCGTGGCTGTCGTCGACATAGAGCAAACTGCAGGCGAGCGTCAGCAACACCGCGAAGATCAGTTTGGCATTCATGGCAGATCCTTGGCTCGACGAGAGCGCCATGCTAATAGCACGGCGAGAAACTGGCGATAGCGGTATAGGGAGTGGCGTCGTTACGCAGGTGACCGGTGGTGTCCGAATAAATTCGGACCTACAGGCATTGTGCCCTGTAGGTCCGACTTCAGTTGGACATAAGGTTCTAAACGCTACGCCGTCGGCTCGAAACCCAACTCCGCCGGAAAGCCTTCAATATCCGGTGGTGGGTAATAACGCCCCGCACCCAGCTCATCAACCCGCGCAAAAAAAGCCTCGTCCGCAGCAAATCCCATCGGCCCGATCTCGCGCAGGTTCATCGCCTGGCGATAAATATTCCACGACTCCGGCCGCAGCTTTGATGCCGTCAGCATCATCGCATCGCCTTCTTCGTGATTTCCGCGCTGGCGTAAAAACACGCCGAGCCGGAAATTGGCATTGGCCAAGGCCACGTTGTCACCCGGCAAGGCCAGATGTGCGCGGGTCTGGGCAGGCGTATAGGCGTGACGACTCTTGGCACCATGGATGGCCCAGTCACGCACCGCGTCCATATAGGTTTGTCTGGCGCGTTCGGCCAGTGTCGCGGCGGATTCGGGCAAAGAGCCATCGGCACGATTGCGTGCGCGCCACGCGTCGTGGGAGCCGGCAGTTTCGGCCGGGCGCACTATCTGCCCCTGTTCATCGATCCACACCGCCTGCGGCACATTGACCATATTGTAGAGGTCGGCCACCCGATGTTCGGTATCGATCAACACCGGATACGTAGGTTTGGCCAGCTCTATCCACTCACGGGCGGTAGCCGCACCACGGGATTCTTCCGCCACCGCGAGGATGACAAAATTCTCGTTCTTCACTTCTTCGTACATTGCCTGCCACACGGACAGGTCAAGACGGCAACCTCACCAACTCGACCAGGTCGTGAGAAAAACCCGCTTGCCCAGATAGTCCGACAGCTTGTGCTGCTGACCATCGATGTCCGGCAACTCAAAATCCGGCGCTTTGAGACTGGTCAAGGTCGTCGCACGTTCGCCGGCGGCGGCACCCAATACCCAGCTCGACCCGGCGCGGTCATGCAGCACCGGCCGACCCAGCAGGCGCCAGAAGGCTGCGATGTTGACCTCGCTGCCACTCACATAGTGCGCGGCATCCGTCCGCGGCACCGGTACGCAGATTTCGCCTTGACACAGGCCCTCGGGTTTGAGGGTCCACGCGCTGGCCGCGTGGACCGCGTCCTTATGCAGCCACAAATCGTCGCCGCTGGCGCGAGCGTGGCGGGCTTCAACGACGGCGGTGCCGGCATCGCTCAAAACAGTGATCATCGCTAAATTCCTCTCTTCGATGTCGACAGGGTCGTTTCAGTCGGGTGTCTCACTCAACCATAGTCATGGTAATCCGCCACGCGGCCATCGCGTATCGTCCACAAACAAGCGAGTTCAAGTTTCACCGTTTCGCCGTTTTTGGCGAAGCCGTCGATGTCGGTGGTGGAGGTGCCTTCCCAGGTCGGTTCGGTGACGACGGTATCACCGCTGGCAAACTGACGTCGGATGGAATGGAAACGACGGTCCGGCAGCAGGGTGCTGAACTGGCGCATCATGGCGAGCAGATTCTCTGCACCATCAACCAGTGCGCCGCGATTGTGATGCTCGACGTGGATGTCCTTGGCCATAAGGCTCGCCAGGGTGTCGAAGTCCTTGGCGTTATAGGCAGCAATCCAACGCTTGGCGATGTCGATAGGGTCAGCCATGTTTAGTGATCTCCCAATTGATGATGTTTGCCGCGCGCCGTATCACGCGCGTGGTTTGACGTTCAAGCCGGCCAGGTCACCTTGCGCGCGCCAGTCGCGCAGCAAGGCGTAAAAGGCCACGCCGCCGCCGGCGTAGTGACCCTGCAGAAAGCCATCGTTGCCGCGGGCCGTGCCTTCGCCGTTGTAATAACCCGGGGTGCAGCTCGCGAGGTAGTCGGTCATCATGTCCGGCGCATTGACCTCGGCCACCCACGCCGCTTCAGCCTGTTTGCTGGCTTCTACCGCTGCCAGGTTACGCGCCTTGGCGTCGGCAATCACCGCGGCGATGTGGTGGGCCTGATTATCCAGCATGTAGGTGAAGTTGGGCACATAGCCGGTCTGGGTAAAACCCATGTGATAACAATTGGGAAAGCCATGGCTGTAAAAGCCGTGATAGGTACGCATGCCGTCGGCCCAATAGTCCGCCAGTGACAGGCCATTACGACCGAAGATCTCCAGGCCCGCCTGTTCGGTATAGGTAACCCGACCCACTTCAAAGCCCGTCGCAAAAATCAGGCAATCCACTTCGTATTCGACGCCGTTTACGACTACGCCTTTTTCCGTGATGCGTTCAACCCCTTGGCCGCCGGTATCCACCAGGGTCACATTGGGTCGATTGAAAGTTGGCAGGAATTCGTCGTTGAAAGTCGGCCGTTTGCACCACGGCCGATACCAGGCCGTGAGCGCCTCGGCGGTATTGGGATCGGCGACGATGGCGTCAACCCGCGCGCGGGTGCGATTCATTTTTTTGAAGTCGGCGATTTCTGCCAGGCGTGCCATATCGGCGCTGGAGACGTCGAGTTCACCGTGCTGGCCCAGCAGTTCACTGAGCGCTTTGAATAAATCCGTCCAACCGTCGTTGACCAGATCTTCGTCCTGCGGAATGCCGGCCAGCAGGCAGGAAAAATTGTGATTGCGGGCCGCCTGCCAGCCGGGCTGCAGGGATTTTGCCCATTGCATATCGGTGGGGTAATTACGCCGCTCGTCAATCGCCGAGGGCGTACGTTGAAACACATAAAGCTGCTGGGCCGATTGCCCGATGTGAGACACACACTGCACAGCCGTCGCACCGGTGCCGATCACCGCCACCCGTTTGTCTTTCAGCTTATGCAGATTGCCGCTGGAGTCCCCGCCGGTGTAGTCGTAATCCCAACGGCTGGTGTGGAAGGTGTGACCCTTGTACGTTTCAACCCCAGGAATGCCAGGTAGCTTGGGCCGATTTAATGAGCCACTGGCCATGGCGACATGTTGCGCATGGAATACGTCGCCGCGATCGGTTTTGACCACCCAGTGATTAGCCGCGTCATCCCAACGCATTTCCTCTACCTGGGTCTGGAACAGGGCGCGTGAATACAGATCGTAGTGTCGGCCGATGCGCTGCGCATGTTCGAAGATCTCCGGACCAAACGAATATTTTTCCTTGGGGATATAGCCGGTTTCTTCCAGCAACGGCAGGTAGACATAAGACTCAACATCACACTGCGCACCGGGGTAACGGTTCCAATACCAGGTGCCGCCGAAGTCACCGGCTTTTTCGATGATGCGGAAATTGCGGATGCCCGCTTCCTGCAGCCGTGCGCTCATGAGCATGCCACCGAAGCCGCCACCGAGGACCGCGACTTCGATGTTTTCTACCAGCGGTGCGCGCGCGATGGTTTCAGTGACATAGGTGTCCTGGTCGTATTTGGCGAGTTCGCCCGTCACGTCCAGATACTGTGCCGTGGCATCGGCGCGCAGGCGTTTGGCGCGCTCCGCGTCGTACTTGCGGCGTAGCGCCTGGGGGTCGAAGCCCAATTCCTCAATGCTGGGAATGATGTTGCCTGTGGTTTTGCTCGCGGTCTGCTGAGACATGGTGGGCTCCCCCGTTGTCGTCGATTGCCAGGGATTGTGGCGCCATTGTTGTCGGCGCGATAGCCACCGAGCGATGGGTTGGGCATACACCCTATTGACCGCAGGTACCTCGCCGTCGGTGGGGACTTCGTTATACTCGAGCGTCACCGCCAGCGCCGTCAGAAGCGCGAGCCTCCATAGCAACGATCTCAGCGAGCAGCCCCATGACGACGTACAACAAAAAGACCATTTTCATCACTGGCGCGGCAAGCGGCATGGGCCTCGCGACCGCTCGCTTGTTTGCTGCCGGCGGCTGGTTCGTGGCGGGCTACGACGTCAATCAGGCCGGGCTGGCCGCACTGCAAAGCGAACTCGGCGCGAGCAACTGCCTGGTGCGGCGCCTTGATGTCGCCGATCGCGAGGACTATCGCGCAGCCTTGGCTGAATTTGCGCTGGTCAGCAAGGGTCGTCTTGACCTGTTGTTCAACAACGCCGGCATCGGCAAAGGTGGCCTGTTCGATCAACAGTCCTTCGACGACATCATGGCGGTGGTCAACGTCAACTTCATCGGCGTTTTAAACGGCATTCATTTAGCCGCGCCGCTGCTGAAGGCCACGCCCAATTCACTGTGTTTCACCACCTCGTCCTCGTCCGCAACCTTTGGCATGCCGGGCATCGCCGTGTACTCCGCGACCAAACACGCGGTGAAAGGCCTGACCGAAGCCCTCTCGACTGAATTTGCGCGTTACGGTGTGCGGGTGGCCGATACCTTGCCAGGTCTCATCGACACCCCACTCATTCCCGATGCCCTGCGCAATAGTGCGGCGAGCAGCGGCATGTTCCGTCTGATCGCGCCCGAGGAAATTGCCAAAGCGGTGTGGGCGTCCTATCACGACGAACCGCAGCGGCTGCATTGGTTTGTACCGGCGGAGATAGCTGATCTCGATAAGGCATCGGCGCTGGATCCGGAAGGCACCCGCGCCAAGCTGGCTGTGAACGCCGCGTTCCTGGCTGAGCCGGCGGGCTAGCGCTTTAGCATGTGCGGCGACATGGCACGAGCGATGCCATGCTCCCCACTCGGGTGCTTTCCGCGGGTCAGAGCGCTGTGCCATGCTTGCGCCGCCATCGCATCGATGCGCATCAAAAAAGAATTGCCAAGCCGGGGAGGGGACACATGAATACAAAAAACCAAATGTGGTGTGTGTGGAGTGGTATCGCCTTTGCGGTCTTCTTCACCTTGGGTTTCTGGCCAATCACTCACTTCATGCCACCACCTTCACCGACCATGACTGCGGCTGAAGTGGCGAGCATGTACGCCGCCAACACCAATCAGATCCGATTTGGTCTGCTGATCATGATGGGCGCGTCGGGTCTGATTCTGCCCTTCACGGTCGCCATCGCCGCACAGATGAAACGCATGGAAGGCTCACCGTCGATTCTTACCTACCTGCAGCTCACGAGCGGCGCGCTGGGCGTATTGTTTTTTATCGTGCCGTGCGTGCTGTGGAGCGTGGCGGCGTTCCGTCCCGAGCGCGCGCCCGAGCTCATTCAGTTAATGAATGACGCAGGCTGGATGTTGTTCCTCATGCCCTTCACGACATTCATCGTGCAGAACTTCTCCATCGGTATTGCCATCCTCGGCGATGAGAACGCACAGCCGATATTTCCGCGCTGGCTGGGCTTCTTCAACTTCTGGGTTGCCGTATTGTTCATCCCGGGTGGCCTGCTGACCTTCTTCAAGACCGGCCCCTTTGCGTGGAATGGCCTGTTGGCTTTTTATGTGCCGTTCGTGATCTTTTTCACCTGGTACATCGTGATGTTTGTATTCCTGCGCAAGGGTGTCATCGCCCAGTCGGCGCGCTCAGCCTGACGTCTGGTTGGAGAATAGCGTGGACATGGCGGCGGTTCAGCCGGAAGAGCACATCCCCGGCGAAGTTGGGGTATGGGTTTTCATCCTCGGCGACATGGTGGTTTTCGCCCTGTTGTTCGGGGTGTTCGTGTTTTACCGCGCGGCAGACGTGTCACTGTTTGCCAGCGCGCAGCTGAGCCTCAACCAGAGCCTGGGCGCGCTCAACACGCTGCTGCTGCTGACCAGTTCCTGGTTTGTGGTGCATGGGGTGGAAGCGGTGCGTGCCCATCGTGCGCAGCTGGCGCGCGGCTTGCTCGCTGCCGCCTTCGGCTGCGGGCTCGGTTTTATGGTTGTGAAGTATTTTGAGTACGGCGAAAAACTGCGCGCTGGGCACACCATCACCAGCAACGATTTTTTCATGTACTACTACCTGCTGACGGGTATCCATCTGTTGCACGTCACGATTGGCATGGGCGTGCTTGCTTATCTCTGGCGGCGCTTGCACAACACCGCCGATATGCAAGGCCAGCTCAGTGCCGTCGAAAGCGGCGCGAGCTTCTGGCATATGGTTGATATCCTCTGGATCCTGCTTTTTGCACTTGTCTATTTGATGCGTTAGATCCCATGCGGCAACTACTCTTCCACCGCGCGACCGCGGTCTGGTTACTGCTGGTCGGCGCCACCGGTTTGTCCTGGGAATTTGGCCATGGCTTGGGCTTTGGCAGTGATTTCCGCCTCGCCACGGTAGCGGTGATCGTGATCGCTTTTATCAAGCTGCGTGCGGTTTATGTCGAGTTCATGGAACTGCGACACGCTCCCGCAGCCTTGCGCTGGTGTTTTGAAGGCTGGTCGCTGATTGTCGGTGCGAGCTTGCTGATGTTGTACTGGTCAGGCAGCTGAAGCGCGGTAACCCCGCAGCACGTGTGACACCCGACGCGACTTCATGCTGCGCGACGAAATGTCAGATTAAATCGATAGTCGCCGGTTGAGGGGTGGCTGGCGGGCGCGATGGCCGCCACACCGTGATAGTTCAAGCGCGATTGTCCGCCCCATACCACCACATCACCGTGCGCCAGCGGTACACGTCGCGGCCGGTCCTGGCGCGCCAGGCCACCAAACAGAAATACTGCATCGATACCCAGGGATACCGACACTATCGGCTGCTGGAAGTCGCGCTCGTCTTCGTCCCGATGCAAGCTCAGTTTGTCACCAATGCCATAGCGATTGATCAGACAGGCGTCGGGTTCGAAGTCCGCAAATCCCGCCGCCAGCGCCGCGGACTGGGCCAACTGCATGAAGGCTGTCGGCATCGCCGGCCAGCACAATCGACTCTGGGGATCGTCGCGCACATAACGATAGCCTCCACGATCAGATACCCAGCCCAATGCCCCGCAATTTGTCATGGCCACCGACATACGCTGCCCCCCGGGTGTCAGCATATTGCGCAGGGGCGCGGCCGCGATCACGGTGTGTAACGCGTCGAGCACACCGCACGCATGGCGTGCAGCGAAGCCGCGCAGCAGCCAGGCATCGGGGGCCAGAAACAAGCGAGCTTCCAATTCGAACAGGGGCATCGTCATGGTGTGCGTCCCGTGGCTAAGGTGATGCGACAAGTTCGCTCATCTCGCTCACGTGCGATTAATTGAAATCCCCCCTTCTACCAACAACGCCGTACCAGTGGTGAACGTTGACGCGTCGGAAGCGAGGTACAGAACCGATTTTGCCATTTCTTCGGGCGCGGCGATGCGGCGCATGGGATAAAGGCCGGCGGTCGCGTAGCCGATGCCGGAACTGGCACCGGCGATGATGGCGACAAGATTGTTGAGTACGGGCATGGGCTGATCCTGGGTTGCTGTATGGGACGCCAGTGTGTGTGCCGCAGGCGGTTGTTGCTTCTCGAATGTTGCTCGGCAAACCACTGCCGGGCGACGATTGGCAGCCGCGCAGATGTCAGCGCAACTGGACGGCTTGAAGCAGGCTTGTTAGCTTCGCCTGGAGCCGAAACATCCGCCGCTCCGATGGTGGTTATCGGGCAGCCATAGAGGAATAGACCCGTGCGGAAGATTCACCGTCTCATTTTGTCGCGCTCAGCGGGCAGCGTGTTGCTCACCACGGCGCCGGGCACCAAATTCGAACTCCTAGGCCGCCTGTACGGAGGACGCCACGATGCATGTTGATGAACAACTGAACGACCCGGCCTTTTTTGCCACCGGTGAGCACTATCGCCTGTTCGATCGCATGCGAGTCGAAGACCCCGTGCACTGGACCGCGAGTCCCGATGGGCGCGGTTACTGGTCGGTGTTTCGTCACGCGGACATCAAGACCGTACTCAACGAGCCCGTTCTTTTCAGCTCAGAACGCGAAGGGGTGTTCCCGGTCATCGACGACGCCATGGCCGCCATTGCCGCCGAGGCCTGGGGTGTGGGTCAGAACGTCGCGATGATCGATCCACCACGTCACACCGCGGTGCGCAAAGTGATCTCCACACCTTTTCTGCCTAAGGCCTTGGCCGATGGCGAAGCGCGTACCAAGAAGCTGATAGGAGAAATATTTGATCAGCTGCCAAGCCATGGCGAAATCGATCTTGTAGCCGATCTCGCCGTGCGCATTCCGATGGCCGTGATCTGCGACATCCTCGACCTGCCGGCCAGCGACTGGGACAACATGTTGTCCTGGGGCAAGATGGCGATCGGCGGTACGGATCCGGAGTACCAGGTGGGCACCGTCGCACAAACCGTGATCCACGGCTTTCGCAATCTATACGCCTATGGCATGGCCCGTTCGTCCGAGCGCCGCGGTTGTCCGTTCTCCGATCCGCTGACAGCACTGGCCAATGCCACCATCGACAACGAGCTCTTGTCGCCCAGCATGGTCACCTACAACGCTGTGCAAATCATCCTGGCCGGCTTCGAAACGACGCGTAACGCGTTTTCGGGTGGTGTACTTGCGTTGCTGGAAAATCCTGCCCAGATGGCGCTGTTGCGCGAAGACCCGCGCCGTCTGCGCCTGGCGACAGAAGAAATCGTGCGCTGGTCCGACCCGGTGATTTCGCTGATGCGCACCCCGACCGCAGACTGCGAACTTGGCGGTAAAAAAATTCGCGAGAACGAACGGGTCATGCTGTGGTTTCCATCGGCCAATCGTGATCCGGAGGTGTTCGAACAGCCCTACGCGTTTGATGTCACCCGTCATCCCAATCTGCACCTCGGTTTTGGTGCCGGGCCCCATTTCTGTCTGGGTGGTCCGTTGGCCAAGATGGAGATCCGGCTCGCGCTTGAAGAGCTACTGAGCCGTTACGACGGCATTGAGATCACCGGCCCGGTTGAGCGTGTGCAGTCGACCTTCGTCGGCGGTTTAAAACACCTGCCGGTGAAACTGAAGGCACGCACCGGCCAGCGTAGCGCAGCGGTCTGACAGGCGATGATTGCTCAGTAGCGGTACACAGCGTGCGACAAGCGCACGCTCAAACTCTACACTCGGCAGGTCCTGCTTTGCCCATGGTCGAAGGACCCTTCCAGTAACATTTTGAGTCGGCGCGTTTGCCCGCAAGCAAGGCGCGCCCACCCGCATCGACATCATGGCTCCCCAACATCTGGCGCTCATGCTTCTGGTCTGTACGATCTGGGGCTTTAACTTTGTCGCAGCCAAGGTCGGTGTGGAGGAACTCCCGCCACTGTTGTTCACCGGCCTGCGTTTCTTGATCCTGACGGTCGTGCTGCTGCCTTTCCTGCGGCCTGCTCGTGGGCGTATGGGTGCTGTGCTTGTCATCGGGCTATTCAATGGCGCCATCCATTTCGGGCTCATGTTCACTGCTCTTGCCATGACGGGGGCTTCGGTGGTGGCGGTGGTCGGGCAATTGAATGTGCCGTTTGCCACCGTGCTGTCGATCATCTTCCTCGGCGAAGTGGTGCGTTGGCGACGTTGGTGCGGTATCGCCATGACCTTCATCGGCGTGTTGATCGTGAGCTTCGATC
>JANOXY010000633.1:0-2864 GCA_031418675.1 Pseudomonadota bacterium | reverse complement strand
GTCACTTCGGTGACGTCCAGCCTGTCGGCCATACGGCGCAGGGCCTCGGCGCGGGTCAGGCCCGAGCGCAGATCGCGCAGCACGATGGCAAATTCGTTACGCAAGGGTCCGGGCGGTGCCTTTTCCATGGCTTGCGCCAATTCGCCGGACAGGTTCAAGCCGGCCTCCACACACATGGTTATGAAGTCCAGGTAAACAGGCATGGAGCGAATCACCCCCAGCTCCCGCCGCTTGCGTGTATCTGAGAGCCACACATTAGGGAACAGAAAGCCAAGCAAGGGCGCAATGATGATGGCCAGTGGAAACGATTTGTGCACGACCGTCAGGCACACCCATACCAGCGGTGGCAGCAGTATGGCCAGAAAAATCTGCAGTGCAACGTACTGATCGGCGGTCAGCAAATAGCTGACACCGGTGCGTTGCAAGCGTTTTTCGGTCGCCTCCATGTAACTGTAGGGCAGGAATACGCAGACAAAATTAGCGATGATCTGAATGAAGGGCCAGATCACTTTAAGCAGCGGTGGCAAGGGGTCCATGTAAGCGCGATCTTCCTCCTCCAACTGCGCGTTGAGCCACAGGACAAACAGCAGGAAGGACATCGCGGACAAGGCCCAGGCCGCGGCGATCAGCCACGGCATAGGACCACTCAAAACCTTATCCATACAGGTCTGCTCTCACACGTCGATGGACGTGATTTTTTTGATCATGGCGTACCCCATCAGCTCCATCACCACCACAATACACAGCACCATCCAACCCACACCGGTAGTCCAGAGCTTGCTCATGGATGCCGGCTCAAGGAAATTGAGCAATACCCCTAACAATATCGGCAGACCGGTCATGACGATGCCCTGCAGCTTACCTTGCGCGGTCAAACTGCGGATCTTGCCTTCCATGGTCGACTTGCGCCGCAGGGTTTCGGCCAGGGATTCGATAGTTTCGGCCAGGTTGCCGCCCACTTCGCGATTGATACGCAAGGCGGTGGTCAGCATGCGGAAGTCCTGCATCGGAATGCGCTTCTCCATGTTTCTCAGAGAAACGTCGAAGTCCACGCCGACCCGTTGTTCGCGGGTCAGAATTTCGAACTCCTGACTGATAGGCGCGGGCTGTTCGTTGACCAGATTGTCGAGCGCGATAGCGAGGCTGGCGCCCGCACGCAACGCGCCGGAAACCATCGTTAATGCATCTGGCAACTGCGCTTCGATACGCGCCAAGCGTTTTGCCTTCATGGTGCGATAAAAATAGGCGGGCAACACCAGGATTAAGACAAACATGCCAATGCTGGTGACCGGATCGCGTAACAGCAGCCAAGTGAGGACCGGCGCCACCACCATGGCAATCATATTGATGCGAAACAGTCGCTGTGGATCAACGGACATGAACATGTCCGCCATATTGGTCGAGGCCTGATCGGTAAAATCCTCACGATAGCGCGTGAGCTTGGCCTGCGCTTTGACGATCACCAACAGCCACAGCGAGGTCGCTGACAGAAACACGGCCGCCAGTGCAGCGGGGAACGCAAGCTCACCAAGCATGCGGTAGAAAAAATCCATCGCTCAGGTCCCGAAGATGCTCATGTCGACCTTCAAACCGCGACTGCGCAATTCTTCGTAGAACTCCGGCACGCGTCCGCTCGGCTTGAACTCACCAACCACGCGCCCCTTCTCGTTGAAACCGGTCTGTTCGAAACGGAAGATGTCCTGCATTTGTACCGTGCCGCCCTCAACCCCGGTAATTTCAGAGATATTGACCACCCGTCGTGATCCATCGGGGAAACGTGTCTGCTGCACTACCAGGTCAACCGCCGACGCAACCTGTTCGCGGATTGCCTGGATCGGCAGATCCATGCCGGACATCATCACCATCACTTCAAGGCGCGAGACCAGATCGCGCGGAGTATTGGCATGGGCGGTCGTCAAGGAGCCGTCGTGACCGGTATTCATGGCCTGCAACATATCGAGCGCTTCACCACCACGACATTCGCCAACCACGATGCGGTCAGGACGCATACGCAGGCAGTTCTTGACCAGGTCGCGGATCGACACCGCGCCTTTGCCCTCAAGGTTGGGAGGTCGCGCTTCGAGGGCCACAAGATGCGGTTGGTCGAGTTTGAGCTCGGCGGCGTCTTCGACGGTGACTATGCGTTCATCGGCGGGTATGAAACTCGACAGCATGTTCAGCAGCGTTGTTTTGCCCGAACCCGTACCACCGGAAATGACGATATTGCGCCGTTGCGCCACTGCCACTTGCAGAAAGGCCACCATCGCCGGGCTGACGGCGCCAAAGCCGACCAGGTCTCCGGCAGTGAGCTTCTTTTTGGAGAATTTGCGGATGGTGACGCAGGGGCCGCGCAAGGCCAGGGGCGGAATGATGGCATTGACGCGCGAACCATCTTTTAAACGCGCATCGACCATCGGCGAACTTTCATCGATACGCCGGCCTAGCGGCGAGACGATGCGCTCAATGGCCGACATGACCGCGTCGTCACTGGAGAACGTTACCTCGGACTTGGTCAAGCGACCACCGCGCTCGACATAGATGTCATCGTACTTGTTGACCATGATTTCAGTCACCGACTCGTCGGCGAGCAGATCTTCCAGCGGCCCGAGGCCGACTGCTTCGTCCAGCACTTCCTTGGCCAGCTTGTCGTGATCAACATCCGCCGGCAGTTTGCTGCCGAGCCCGAGGATAATCTCCTTGATCAGTCCTTTGACGTGCTTGCGCAGATCCTCTTCGTTCATTGAACTGATGTCGGTGCGGCGCAGATCCATGGCCGCCAACAATTCTTCATGCACGCGGTTACGCCACTTGAACTTGTCCTTGTGGCGCAAATTCATCAGGGTTTTGGATAACTCCTCCGATTC
>JANOXY010000632.1:0-2246 GCA_031418675.1 Pseudomonadota bacterium | reverse complement strand
AGCGGCCTGAAGCACACGCTCGCCCACCGTGGGGCGGCGCGCAGGCGTCCGCTCCGCTGGTCTCCGAGCTTGGGCAAAAGCTCGTGAATTTGTCGTTTGATAGGTTGCGGTCCCTTATAACCGGGCGAAGCAAGATTTCGGTTGTGCCGAACACGCCGCGGCGCGATGTGGCGGCGTGCCGATGTCGACACCCGTGGCTGCTTAGCGCTTGTTGTTGCGGTAGTTCTCAAGCATTGCCTTTACACACTGGGCGAGCACTGGCGACTGACTATTTCCGAATCTTTCCTGGCAGCCGGCCAGCGGCAGCGCAACTTCTGACAGTGTTTTGGGTACTTTTATTCGTTCCGTTCTATCGATGCATGTCTGGTTTCTATATTCGACAAACGCACGCACCTTGATGCTGGGATTGGCGTAAGCATCATCAATGATTGAGTACATTGCGGTGGTGATGGTCGGATGGCGCGGACGAGGTTTTGCACCCGGCTTATCGACCCGCGGTGGAAGCAAATCCGTGAGGAAGGATTTGGGTCGGCCTTGCTCACGGAAGCCGATTATCGACTCCGCCGCTTGCAGTTCTATCGAGCATTGGATGCGTTCGCGTGCCTGGACCTGGGTAGACACCGCGACTGCCGCCACGATAACAACAGTCTGCAGGCGTCGCGCGGTCACAAAATGACCGCTACTGGGTCGATGGGTGGCGTGTATGCAGCGGGTTCGGTCATGATTGACCCCTTGGTAGAGAGCGGCGCGGCAGTACACCGGCGTGCCTGGCCACGCGCACCGCAGGTCAGGCATGCTGCCCGAGGCCCGTTTCGTGCCGCAACTGTTGGCGCGTGAATGCTTACGTAGCCTTAATCTCCGCCGCGAACCAAGCGCCCCGGCATCGCGCCGGTGTGTTGCCCGTTCTCAAAGGTAACTTCACCCTTGCAGATCGTGGCGATGTATCCACGCGCCTTCTGAATGAGGCGTCGGCCGCCGGCCGGCAGGTCGTAAACCATCTCAGGATCCAGCAAGGACAGGTCGTCGAAATCAATCAGATTGAGATCAGCACGATAGCCGGCGGCAATCACCCCGCGATCGTGCATGCCATACAGCGCTGCGGTGTCCTGGGTCATCTTGTGTACCGCGAATTCGAGTGAAAACGTGGGGCCCTTGGTGCGATCGCGGCTCATGTAGGCCAGCATGTAAGTTGGCATGCTGGCATCGCACAGCACGCCGCAATGGGCACCACCATCGGATAAACCAAATACCGACAGAGGATGGGCGATGCCTTTGCGCTGCTTCTCCAGATCGCCCTGGTACTGACCGATGAGATAAAGCAAAGGACGACCGCTGGCCATGGCATCCATCAAGGCTTCACGCACGTGTATGCCCTTTGCGCTGGCGATTGCCGCCAGTGAATCCGCGTCACCCGGTTCGTAGCTCAGGCTCTCGGGCAGCACAAACATTTTATCCCAACTCGAGATCATGAGATTGGTGCCGGCGTAGCGCGAGACCTTGGGTGTATCGGCCATTACTTTTGCACGAAAGCCAGGATCGAGCAGCCACGCGCGCCGTTCGGCCAAGGGCAGATCCTTGATCGCACCGTAGGCAGGGAACTGGCGCATGGGATTGACCGTGCCTTCCAGACTCATCAGCACCGAGGCCGGTCTGACACCCACTTGCGGACGCACCTTGAGCCCGCGCGCATTCATTTTTTCAGCCAGTTCCCACACACCGGCGCCGACATTGGAACTGACCAGCAAGGTCACCGGGCGGCCGGTCTGGCGCGCGATGCGTTCTATCCATTGTTGTTCTTCGGCGTCTTCGAGCCGATCGGAAATGATTTCTATGGTGCCGTGATCGGCGGCCGCAATCGCCGCCCCGATGCCCATCATCTCGGCGGCATCGGCATGAGTGCCCGGCACCAGCTGGCCATTTTTGTCGAGATGGCCATAAAAGCGCGAGGTGGTGAAACCGAGCGCGCCAGCTTCCAGCGCCTGGCCGGTGATGGCTGCCATTTCCGCGACATCGGCAGGCGTTGATTCTTCGTAACAACGATCGCCCATCACGTAGTAGCGCACCGCGACGTGGGGCACCTGGGCGCCCACGTCCATCACATAGGGCGTGTCGATGCTGTCGAGATATTGGCCAAAGCTCTCCCATCCCCACGGTATGCCTTCGTGCAGCGCCGTGCCGGGGATGTCCTCAACCGCTTCCATCAACTCAACAAGGGTGGTTTCGGTGCCCGGCCGCACCGGTGCAAA
>JANOXY010000631.1:0-3115 GCA_031418675.1 Pseudomonadota bacterium | reverse complement strand
CGCGCCGGCACGGGCGCGGGCGGCGGCCCGGCCGGCCGAGTGAGTTGTCGCAGAACGTCGTCACGTGGACCATCCATCACCACGCGCCCGCTGTCGATAACCATGATGCGCGAAACCAGGGCCAGCATGCTGGGTTTGTGGGTAACCACGATCATGGTCCGCCCGCGCGCGTAGTCGGCGACCGTTGCGATGTATTTTGCCTCGGCGTTGTGATCCATCGCGCTGGTCGGTTCATCGAGCAACAGGATGCGCGGTTCAACCAGGAACGCACGTGCGTTCGCGACCGCTTGCCGCTGCCCACCGGAAAGTGCCTGACCACGTTCACCGATATTCATTTGCAGCCCGGATGGATGCCCATCGATCATCGCGCTGATGCCGGCGATGCGCGCGGCCCGCAGAATTTCACTGTCGTCCGCATGGGGTCGTCCAAGGGCGATGTTGTCGCGCAGAGTGCCAAGGAAAAGCATCGGGTCCTGGGCGACGTAGCCCATGTGATCACGAAAATCAGCCGGATCACACTGGGCGAGGTCGACACCGTCGATGCTTACCGTGCCTTTGGCAGGTTGATAGAGGCCGACGATGAGCCTGAGCAAAGTGCTTTTACCCGAACCGATCTTGCCCAGGATCGCTACGTGCTCACCGGCAGCAATGGAAAAATTAATGTCTTCCAGGGATGCGGCCTTGCTATTCGGATAAACGAACTGCACGCCCTGCATGGCGATTTCACCGCGCATCTCACCGCGACGCGTAAATTGCTGGCCGGGCTCGCGCTCCACTGGCTGCGTCATCAGGCGATTGAGCGTGCTGTAGGAAGATCTAGCGTGCTGGTAGCGCATCATCAGCGAGGCCACGGTCTGCAGGGGCGCGAGGGCGCGGCCCGTGATCATGACTGCAGCGATCAGCGCGCCGATCGTGAGATCACCTTCGCCGATTAAGAACACGCCCCAGATCACCACCCCGATGGTGACCAGTTGTTGCACCAGCACCGAAAAATTTACCACTACCGTCGAGATCATCCGCGCTTGATTTGACGACACTCCGGCGAGGGCGGTGTAGTCCTCATAACGACGCAGCATCAGACCCTCGGCGCGCATCGCCTTCAACATTTCGGCGCCCTCAAGCGACTCAATCAAGAGCCCATGGCGCTGCGAGGAGTCACGCAAGGTCGCATGGGTCGCAATTGACAACGGCCATTGCGCGATAAGGCCAACTATCAGCACCACTGGCACTGCAATTAAGGGCACCAGGTACAGTGGCCCGGCGATCAGCGCAACAATAAATATGAAAAAACCGACAAAGGGCAAGTCCATCACCGCCGTCAAGGTGACCGAAGTAATAAAGTCCCGTACCGCTTCAAACTCGCGCAATTGCGCGGCAAAAACCCCGGCGGACGGTGGCCGTGCGGCCATGCGAATACCGAGGGCTTGGGCGAATATTTGTCCGGCTAACACCAGATCGGCTTTTTTCCCCGCGACGTCCAGGAAATAGGCCCGCAAGGTTCGCGCCAGAAACTCGAAGCCACCGGCAATTGCCGTGCCGGTGGCAAGAACTATCAAAGTTTCCGTGGCGTTGTTGGGCACTACGCGGTCATAAACGTTCATCACGAACAAGGACCCGGCCACCGTTAACAGGTTGACCAGTACGCCAGCCACGATCGACTCGATGTAATAGGGCGAATAGGACAGCAGGGTGCGCCAGAACCAACCGCGCTTGCGCGGTGCAATGCCATCGCTGTCCTTACCAGCGGCGGGTTCGAGCGCGGGTTGAGTGAAAATCGCGTAGCCACTGTAATCCGCTTCCAGTTCGGCCAGTCCTATCTCCCGCGCGCCAAAACCACTTTCGGGCATCAGCATCTCGACCTTTTCGTCTGACAGGAAGCGTGTCAGCACACAGGCTCCACCGTCCTTGAACAGCAAGGTCACGGGCAGGGTCGGAGCGGAGAGTTTGACCAAGCGCCGGCGTACCACTTGTGCAGCAAAACCATGAAACGCAGCTGCGCGCACAAAGTCCGCGGGTGAGAAACGATTGCCGGCAACCGGCATGCCCGCCAAGAGCGCGCTCATCGACACCGGCCGACCGTGTAGTCGGGTCACAACGTGCAGACAGGCGCGCAGCGGATCATCGTCGACGCTGGCAGTAGCCGCAGATTCAAGCGCGCTGTTCACGTCGACGTAAGACTCAGTTGGAGCGGGTTGCAGACTCACTTCGGGCGAGACTGAAGTTTGATGGGTTTCGCTTGGCGGACCATCTGCTTAGTTCCCCTTGAGCAAGCTCGACGGACGTCACCCCTAACGGCGCGACGCGACCGATGATAGTTCAGGGCTCGGCGCCGGAGACCCCGAATTTCCCGGCCAGAATGCCTTTGCTGGCCTCAACAAAATACACGTTGGTCAAGTCGTCGTAGGTCCCGGCAGCAAGATTCGAGCGCGCGTTGAAAAGTTCGCTTTCGGCATTAAGGAGATCGAGCAGGGTACGCCGACTGATCTCAAATTGCGCGCGGTAGGCCTCTAAGGTGCCCTGACTGGCATCCACGTATTGCCGTAGGTGGACCAGACGGCTTTCGCTAGTGGCACGGCTCTGCATCGCAATAGCGACGTTCTCGGCAATCGAGCGGAAAGTATCATCAAGCTTATTGTCGGCCTCGGTCTTGCGCTCCGCAGCCGACAGGGATTGGGCCCGATCGGCCCCACCCCGGTAAAGATTCCAACGCGCCACGAGCATTAGACTGCTGGTATCCCGATTGCCCGTGATACCGCCCACGTCGTTGTCGCGGCGTAGGGTGCCCTGCAGATCTACCCGTGGTTGGTAACCTGAGCGCGCGGCCCTCATGATTGCCAGTGCCGCCTCTATGTCGGCCCTGGAACGCATCACGGCCGGATGTTGTGTGATTGCTTCCTCCTGTGCGGCATCGGTCGCGCTCGCGAGATCGTTCTGGTCGACCAGACCATCCTTGACCAGACCCGATGGCGCCGCATTGGGTTTCGCCAGTTCACCAGGCGCATCACCGATGGTCCGGACATAACGTGCTTCGGCCTCCAGCAGACCACCCTGGCGGGCCGTCAAGGTGCTTATGGCGAGGGCCAAGCGGGCTCGAGCTTGGGCGACGTCGGCCTTA
>JANOXY010000630.1:0-2344 GCA_031418675.1 Pseudomonadota bacterium | reverse complement strand
GCCGCGAACTGCCGGCCAAGCGCAGCGCGGCGTAGCCCAGCGCGACAAAATCGGCCGTTACCAGCATCAACGCCAATACCGTGGCGTGCTCCGCGACATTGTTCGCCGCCCATAGCGCTGACAGCCATAGGACCACGGTGGCGGCAGTGGCGACTCGCGCGGCAGCAGTCCAGCGTTCCGCACGATAGCCAGCCACGCCAATGGCAGCCACGGCCAGGCCATGCACCAGCTCGGCGGTGATATGCAGATGCCAGCGCAACAGTTCGATGACGATGCTCTCAAATAACAAGACCTCGGCAATGGCGTACAGCAGTCGCGCGTAACCGGGTGCTTGCCGATCACGCAGCCACGCGCACCAGACCACGATAGCCACCGCTACGGTGCGTTGCGCAAACCAGGCATTGAAAAAAATCATGCCGCTGCCGTGGTCGAACATGGACTGCACGACATACAAGGCTGCCAGTAGCGTCACCAGGAAACTCGCCAGCCCTTCCACGGCTTCCGGCAGGTGCAAACGCACGGCGATGGTCAACAGCACCGCCATCGCAAACAACGCGATGAGCGTGCCCGGGATGTCGTTGAAGCCCGCCAGCAGTGCCGCGGTAACAAGCAGCAACGCGACGATGCCGTATCGCAGCGCTTCGCGTCGATTGACCGAAACC
Organism: Pseudomonadota bacterium; assembly: GCA_031418675.1. Lineage (GTDB taxonomy): Bacteria > Pseudomonadota > Gammaproteobacteria > JADJYF01. The sequence continues at coordinate 1,682 of JANOXY010000630.1, read as the reverse complement.
ACCGCGCCCGCCACCGCCCACAGTGCGGCCAGGCCCGCCGTGCCCCACGCCGCTTCCGGCGCGATGTGGGGTGCAATGCAGTAGGTGAGTATCACCGCCACCATGGGCAGGGCAACAAAATAACCCTGGTCGAGACGGTCCGGCCATTCACCGCTCGTGGGCAACTTGGCGAAGATGGTGTTGCGGCGTTCGACGATTGGCATGGCGATGTGCAACGCGACGAGCAGATACAACAGGGGCTGCATCACGGTGTAGTGCTGGGGCTGGTAGTACTGCGCGGTCCAGCCAAAAAAGACCGAACCGGCCAGCGTGAACAAAAAGCTCAGATGGATCAGCACGCGCCAACCGCGCGCCATCACCATCATGAGTACCAGACAACTACAGGCGAAGTAGTAGCCAAATACCACCAAGGGCCCCGGTTCACCCAGACCAAAGGCCGGCGCCGCGTAAGCACCGAGCATACCCAGCACCGCCATGGACGCGGCCTGGGTGCTCAAGGCAAACGCCGCCACCGCGGCTGATACCAAGATCAGCAGGGTCAGTCCGGCAATATCGTTCAGATAGCCGAACAGCGCGAAGGCACTGTAGGCGGTGAGATAGGCCACGCCACCCGCCGCGCCCGCCAGGGCCAGATGCAAAGCACGGCGCGCCGGCAAGGCCTGCAGTCGATAGGACAGATAACCCAGCACACCCGCCAGCGACACGCCGGCCGAGAGTTTGACCTCGGACGTCACCTGGCTGTGCAAAAGTACATAGCGCATCAGCGCGCCGATACCGATCACCATCAGCACGCCACCGACCTTGGCCGGCCAGTTGTCTGATGTCAGCCAGCTCCACAGGCCGCGCTGGGAATCACGCAGGCGCGCACTGCCATCTTCGCTCTCATAGGCCAGCAGGCCAATGAACAGCACCACGATGCCACAGAGGAAGGCCAGTCCGGTCATGTCAGTTTGCTCCTGCGAAAACGGCGCGACTTGCCACCGTCTGTTTACACATTGTCGTTGATATAGCTGATGACGCTTTGCAAGGTGTCTTTCAAGAGTTTTTTATCAATCTGGAACCACACTTCGCGGCCCTGCTTTTCACTACACAGAATGCCGGCCTGGGCGAGCATGCGCACATGGTGGGTAACGGCGGTGCGCGACAAGGGCGCGATGGCAGCAATCTGCGTGATGGTCAGGCGTTCATGTTTGTCGAAAGTCAGCAGGATCCGCTGCCGGTGTGCGTCACCCAGCGCCATGAATACCGCAGCCGTCTGCTGCCAGGCTTTGGGCAAGGCTCGCATGTAGTTCTTTTTCATGACTACATTACTAGTTATTTAGTTATTATTCGTCAAGCAATTTTTCCGTGCCGGTGAACTGTTTCGCAGTATTGATGCCGTGCTCGGAGTCGCGACGATATTGGTGATCTTCCGTAGGTCCGACTTCAGTCGGACATTGACCGGGGCAAGGGTGTGCGTCTGTAGCTAGCTTTGTCCGAATTTGTCGGACCTACACAGGGCGAGGGTGAGCGTCTGTAGCAATCTTTGTCCGAATGAATTCGGACCTACACAGGGCAAGGGTGCGCGTCTGTAGCTACCTTTGTCCGAATGAAGTCGGACCCTGAGGGATCCCCACGAATTATCAGGATGCTAGGAGGCATCGGGCCAGTTCTGGGAGTTCTTTCCATGCCCTTCGGATATC
>JANOXY010000629.1:0-15875 GCA_031418675.1 Pseudomonadota bacterium | reverse complement strand
CAGAGATCGCGACGAGCTTTTTTTCCGGGCCGGGCAGACGCTGTGCGTAGACTCGGGGCCGCTGCGGGGCTGATTGAGTTACTATCGAACCGGTACGTGCCCAATTAACGACCGTATCGACAGTCGTGGTAACAAAACCGCGGTCCTGTACTTCACTCATTCCCATTCCAGTGCCCCCTTACGCCACTCATAAATGAAGCCGACGACGAGGATAGCGAGGAACACCATCATGGCCCAGAAGCCATAGGTACCAATCTTGTCCAGCACCACAGCCCAGGGGAAAAAGAAGGCGATTTCAAGGTCGAAGATTATGAAGAGGATTGCGACCAGGTAGTAGCGCACATCGAACTTCATGCGCGCGTCTTCGAAGGCTTCGAAGCCGCATTCGTAGGGTGAGGATTTCTCGCTATCGGGGCGGTGAATGCCAAGAATGCCGCCTATGCCATAACTGGCCGCTAGCGACACCACACCGATCGCCACACCGATGGTAATGAAGATCAGAATCGGCAGGTAAAGCTCAAGCACGAATCGTTTGTCTCCATTGCGCACTTAGCGCGTGGTTCTGCGGGCCGTTCGATAGTAACTCAATCAGCCCCGCAGCGGCCCCGAGTCTACGCACAGCGTCTGCCCGGCCCGGAAAAAAAGCTCGTCGCGATCTCTGCCCTGCGCGCGCTTATTACGACCAAGCGCAGGGCTGCTCATCTGGTGCCGACGGACGGACTCGAACCGTCACGCCTCTCGGCACAGCCACCTCAAGGCTGCGTGTCTACCAATTCCACCACGTCGGCTGAGCAGGTCGCGATAATCGCAGGCGTACCGCGATCAACTGGCGCGCAATCATACGGAATGCGGCACGCGCAATCCATAAAAAACTGCCTTGAGATCGACTCCGATCGATTTATTCCTGCGGCCTTCGCCTATTTGCTTGTCGTCGGCCCATCGCTTGCAGCAGGCGGATCTTTGAGCGCTGGTTGTGCAGGCACAGGCACATCAGAGCTCGGTGCACTCACGGCAGCAGGCGCGGACACCGCTGCCGCCGGCGGCACCGGCACATCAACCTCTTTACCCTGGGTCGCTTTATCGACCAGTTCGCCGATGTCGATCTTGCTCGGTACATCGGGTGCTTGTGACGTCGCCGGTGCGCTTTGGCCTGCCACCTGATCAAGCAAACTGCCTTGCTGGGTGGTCTGGCTATAGAGATAGGCCAGCAGCAGACTGTTGGAGAAAAACAGCACGGCCAGTATTGAGGTCAAGCGGGTCAGGAAGGAAGCCGAGCCGCGTGGACCGAAGACCGTGGAAGACGCGCCACTACCGAAGGCGGCACCGGCTGTTGCACCTTTACCCTGCTGAAGGAGGATAACGCTGATCAGCAGCAAGGCCAGAAGGATATGCACAGCCAGTAGTACGGAAAAAATCATGAATCAACTCCAGGGTCGCACCGGTGCCGCCGTCAAGCGAGCGCGGCACGGCATACAGCAATAAACGACGTGGCGACCAGCGCCGCACCACCGATAAGTCCGCCGTCGATGTCAGGCATGGCGAACAGCTCCGCAGCGTTGTCGGGTTTGACGCTGCCGCCATAGAGAATGCGCATTCGTGCGGCAATACCCTGATCGACACGGGCCAGGCGCTGCCGAATGACGGCATGTACCGCCTCAGCCTGCGCCGGCGTGGCCGATTCACCAGTACCGATGGCCCACACCGGCTCATAGGCGACCACCATCTGCGCCATCAGGCTGACGGCGTCGGGGGTAGTCAATAGCGCGTCGAGCTGGCGCGCGATGACGGTCTCGGTGGCGTCACTGCGGCGTTCGGCCAGCGTTTCACCAACACAGAAAATCGGTGTCAGGCCTTGGCCACAGGCGGCCTTCAGCTTGGCGACCACACGCGCGTCGCTGTCGCCGAACATCTGGCGCCGTTCGGAGTGGCCAACGATTACATAGCAGCACCCACAATCGGCGAGCATGGCAGCGGCGACTTCGCCTGTATAAGCACCGGCTTCGTGCTCGGAACAGTCCTGGGCACCAAGTGCCACGCGGCTGCCCGCCACACTTGCGCCGACCAGGTCCAGATAAGGTGCTGGCGGACATAGCACCACATCGAGGGTGTTATCGAGTCCCGCATCGACGACCGCACGAGCAAGCGCCGCGGCCATCGACCGCGAGCCGTTCATCTTCCAGTTGCCGGCAACAAGGCGGCGCCGCTCAATACTCACGGATGGGTCAGTCAAGGTGCAGTTAGGGCCACGGTGAAAAGCGGCCAAGCTTAGCGGCGCACGCCAGGGAGATCAATGTGATGCGTGTTCTGTCAGCACCGACAACGTTCACGCCTTACTCGCGCGGCGCGGCGCTCGGCAGCTCTTCGCCCTTGCCGTTGAGTCCAACCAGCGCGCACAACTCGTCGCGCAAAGCACCGCCGAGCTCGACGGTCTGACCGCCACGCAGGTCGGACGGCAGCATCACATTGCCAAAACGTACGCGGATCAGTCGGCTGACTTTGACGCCCTGCGACTCCCACAGGCGTCGCACTTCACGCTGCCGGCCGCTCTGCACGACGCAGTAGTACCAGCGATTGGCGCCGTCTCCTTCGCCCTCAACAATGTCATCAAAATGAAATCGCTCATCATCGATTTCCACACCATCGCGCAGGCGCTGCAGCATTTCGTCGTCAACTTCGCCAAAAATACGCGCTGCGTATTCGCGATCGACACGATAGCGAGGATGCATAAGGCGATGGGCGAGCTCACCGTGATTGGTAAACAGCAGCAAGCCGCTGGTGTTGATATCCAGGCGCCCGATATTGATCCAGCGGCCGCGCTCGATACGCGGCAGATCCTCGAAGATATTGGGTCGGTTCTGTTCGTCGCTGCGGGTGCAAACCACACCGGATGGCTTGTTGTAAGCCAACACGTGTAAATCCAGGTTGCTGCCACTGACACGCAGTACTCGGCCATCGTCCAATTGCACGCGATCACCCGGCCCGACTCGTGCGCCGGTTTCGGCGCGGCGACCGTTGATACGGATGCGGCCCGCTTCGATCCAGCGCTCAATTTCACGACGCGAGCCCCATCCGGCACGGGCCAGCACTTTCTGGATGCGCTCACCGCTGAGCTCAGTCATGGTTAAGGCCCCGGATTTTCAAGCGCCAACCGCTTCTGGATCTTCATCCTGCGTCAGGTTGCCGCCGGGCGCTGTTGCGACTTTATTGGTCACCATGCCGTCGTGTGGGTGCGGGCTTGGATCGCGCATCGCTGCAGCTGTGATGACAGCGGTCTCGGCGGCTGATGACGACGCCGCTTCTTCGCCTTGGCCAGGTACGATACCGGCCGGCGCTTCATCCTGGGCTCCGTGCTCCTCGTCCATCACGATGTTCGCGAACAAATCAGCGTTGATGGCGTCGAAATCCTTGAGTTCGGCAAGACTCGGCATTTCGGCGAGGGATTTCAAACCGAAGTAGTCGAGGAATTCTTTGGTGGTGGCATAAACGGCCGGACGACCTGGCACATCGCGATGCCCGACCACGCGCACCCAGTCCCGTTCGAGTAACAGACGCATGATATTGCTGCTGACGGCCACCCCGCGCACATGTTCGATCTCACCGCGTGTGATGGGTTGTCGATAGGCGACCAGCGCCAAAGTTTCCAGCAGAGCGCGGGAATAACGTGGCTTTCGCTCTTCCCACAGGCGCGAGACCCGATCGGCATAAGCCGCGCGGGCCTGAAAGCGAAAGCCACTGGCAACTTCAACCAGCTCAACGCCGCGCTCGGCGTAATCAAGCTCCAACGCGCCAAGGACGTTGCGCAGTACGTCGCGACTGGGGCCACCGCCGCCTTCTTCTTCGAGCAGCTTTGCAAGTCGCTCAACGCTCACCGGCGCATCGGACGCCATCACAATGGCCTCCACCACGGGTTTCAGATTCACCGCTTCCATTGCTTGGTTCTCCATGGGGACCTCAGGCGACCAGCTTGACGTAGATCGGTTCGCGCTCGCCGTTTTGCACAATTTCAATCATGGTTTCTTTGAGCAGCTCCAGAATCGCCATCAGGGTCACAACGGCGCCGGCGCGACCCTCCTCGAAGGAGAAAAAATCGTGAAACGCAGTGAATACGTCGTTACGTGCCTGGGCCAGCACCCGCGACATGCGCTCGCGTACCGACAGCGCCTCACGCTTGATACGGTGGTCAGCAAACATCTCGGCGCGATGCAGTACATCGCGAAACGCATCTAGTAGCGCATCGAGCGTCAACTCGGGTAATTCTTTATGGGCGCTGACACGCTCGAACTCAACCACCACCGGATACCACTCACGCTCCATGCGCGGCAGCAATTCGATATCCTCGGCGGCTTTTTTGTAGCGTTCGTACTCCTGCAGACGGCGCACGAGTTCGGCACGCGGATCGCTCTCCTCGGCGTCGTCGTTTTTTGGACGCGGTAACAACATGCGCGATTTGATCTCGGCCAGCATCGCCGCCATCAGCAGGTATTCAGCAGCGAGCTCGAACCTCATTTCCTGCATGAGGCCGATGTAGGTCATGTACTGTTCGGTGACCCGCGCAATGGGGATATCCAGGATGTCGAGGTTCTGCCGTTTGATCAGATAGAGCAGTAAATCGAGCGGCCCCTCGAAGGCTTCAAGGAATACCTCCAAAGCATCGGGTGGGATATAGAGATCCCGCGGCGGTTCGCTGAGCGGCATGCCCTGCACCACCGCAAACGGCATTTCGGCCTGGCTCGGTGGTCCTGGCGGCGGCGCGTTCAGCGCTTCTTCGTTGGTGACACTATTCATCTCAGCGGTACACCAGGTTCATGACTTGGCGCACATCATCGAGGGTATCGCGCGCGACGCTGCGCGCCGCTTCGCAACCCTCATCAATGATTGCCCGCACCGTTTCGGGATCGGCGAGAAACTCCTGGCTGCGCTCGCGGATCGGCTGCTGTTCCTTGATCACGGCATCAATCACCGGCTGTTTGCAGTCCAGGCAACCGATTGACGCCGTCACACAACCTTCGCGCGCCCAGTTGCGGACCTCGTCAGTGGAATAAACCTCGTGCCACTTCCACACCGGACACTTGCGCGGATCGCCGACGTCGGTGCGGCGTACTCGCGCCGGATCGGTGGGCATGGTGCGCAGTTTCTGGCTGACTGATTCGGGGGCTTCGCGCAGGCCTATGGTGTTGCCGTAGGACTTGGACATCTTCTCGCCGTCCAGGCCCGGCATTTTGGATTCGGGTGTCAACAGCGCGTGGGGTTCCGGCAGGATGACTTTACCGCCGCCCTCCAGGTAGCCGAGCAGCCGCTCACGATCGCCAATACTTATGTTCTGCTGGGATTCGAGCAGGGCGCGGCCCTTTGCCAATGCTTCTCCGTCGCCGGTCTCCTGATAGGTGCGGCGAATGTCGAAATAGAGCTTGGCGTTTTTTTTGCCCATCTTTTTTGCGGCGGCTTCAGCCTTGCCCTCAAAGCCGAGCTCGCGGCCGTAGAGGAAGTTGAAGCGCCGCGCCACTTCGCGCGACATCTCGATGTGGGCAACCTGGTCCTCGCCCACCGGTACGTGGCCAGCCTTGTAGATGAGGATGTCGGCCGCCTGCAGCAGCGGATAGCCAAGAAAACCATAGGTGGAGAGATCCTTCTCCTTGAGCTTTTCCTGCTGATCCTTATAGCTCGGCACGCGCTCCAGCCAGCTGATCGGCGTCATCATCGACAACAGCAGATGCAGCTCGGCATGTTCCGGCACCCGCGACTGGATGAACAAGGTCGCTTCGCCCGGATTGATGCCCACCGACAGCCAATCGATGACGATGTCAAAAACCGACTCGCCAATGACCGAGGTATCCTCGTAAGACGTCGTCAGGGCGTGCCAATCGGCGACAAAGAAAAAACACTCGAATTCGTGCTGCAACTGCACCCAGTTTTTCAGCACTCCGTGATAGTGCCCAAGGTGTAACTGTCCGGTCGGCCGCATGCCGGACAGCACGCGTTTATTGGCGGCAATGGTCATTGCTCGGTTTCCTGATTGAGCGCGTGGGGCCAGTGAGATCGGGGCTGCGCCGGGCTCATGCCTGCCAGCGGCGGGACGATCGAGAAAACAGCGCCGCCATTATTCCAGCCTCGCAGGGGTAGATCAAAGCGCGCCGCGGCCCTAGCGCAGCTCGGCAACATGGGCGACGTCGCCAAGACCTTGGCGCACCAGCAGCGGCGCAGGGCCGGTGAGGTCGATGATGGTGGTCATCTCGATGCCCACCGCACCGGCGTCGAAGACCGCGTCCACGGCGTGGCCAAGATCCTGCACGATGTCTTCCGGATCGGCGTAAGGCAGGTGTGCGTCATCGTCGATGGCGGTGGTAGCGAGCAGCGGCGACTGGTTTTCCAGCAGACCATGGATGAAGGGATGCGCCGCGATGCGCAGACCCAAGGTGCGACGCTTCTCATCCTGCAGCCGGCGCGGCGTTTCACGGGTAGCGGGCAAAATGAAGGTGTAGGGACCGGGGGTCAGAGTTTTAATCAGTCGGAACGCGTCGTTGGCGACCTTGGCATAGGTTGCGATTTCAGCGACGTCACGACACAACAAGGTCAGATGATGATCGCGCTCCAGACGCCGGATCCCACGCAGGCGATCTTCGGCGGCCTTATTGCCCGTCGCGCAGAGCAGCGAATAACAGGCATCGGTCGGTGCCACCACCACCCCGCCCCGCGCAACGATGTCCGCCGCCTGACTGACCAGACGCGCTTGCGGATGCGTGGGATGAACACGGATATGGAGGGATTTCATGGGTCGTTATCGTTGGTAGTGACAGCGTGCGGCGGGCGCAAAAGAAGTGGGCCGACTTCTGGTCTAAGACAAGCCCTTCAGGCACACTGGCCCCAGCCGCCAAGCGGTGCGGAGTCTAACAGTCATCGAAGCCGAAACCACCATGTTTCCTCTACCAACGCCTATCGAAGGTGGACAATGAGCACCCTCGGCACCAGCCGTGTTGATCGCATCCGTAGTGCCCTCGATGCCCAACTCGCACCGCTGGCGCTCGACATCAGCGACGACAGTCACGCCCACGCCGGCCACGCCGGCGCGCTGACCGGCAAAGGGCATTTCAGCGTGCGTATCGTCGCACCCTGCTTCGCTGGGGTGGCGCCACTCAAGCGCCATCGTATGGTTTATGCCGCCTTGGATGCTTTGATGCAAACCGATATTCATGCCCTCAGCATCGACGCCCGCGCGCCCGGCGAAGCCTAAGCCGCGCGCCGTCTGGCGCGGTGCCGACGGCAGCTCGCATCTGATGCAAGGTGATCATCTCGACCTGCTGGCGGCACTCGCCAGTGACTCCGTCGACTGCATCTGGACCGATCCGCCATACTTCCTTTCCAACGGTGGCACCACCTGTCAGGCCGGCAAACGTGTCGCCGTGCACAAGGGTGCCTGGGATCGCAGCCAAGGCCTTGTCGCCGACCACGCCTTCAATCAGCGTTGGCTGGCGGAATGCAAACGTGTGCTGAAACCCAACGGTACGCTGTGGGTCAGCGGTACCCATCATGTCTACCTGTCGGTCGGCATGGCCATGATGGAATTGGGCCTGCGGCTCTTGAACGACATCGTGTGGGAAAAGCCCAATCCGCCGCCAAATTTGGGCTGCCGCTGTTTCACCCACGCGACCGAGATGATCCTGTGGGCGACCAAGGCCCGCAAAGGTTCGGCCGATCGGTACACCTTCAACTATGCGGCCATGAAGGCCGCCAACGACGACCGCCAGATGAAAAACGTATGGCGCTTCACCGCGCCCGGCAAAACTGAAAAGCAGCACGGCAAACACCCGACCCAGAAACCTCTGGCCTTGATCGAGCGTTGTCTGCTCGCCAGTACCCAAGCCGGCGACATCGTGGTGGACCCCTTTGCGGGCTCAGCCTCGACCGGCATCGCTGCACTGATGCATGGGCGCCGGTTCATCGGCGCCGAAATCGACCCCGAGCATTTCAAGCTTGCGGTCAAACGTTTAAAAGCCGCCGAGCAGGCCCGTCCCGAGACCCCATGAACGAAACGCTGGAACTGACCAAGGCCTTGATCGCCTGCCCATCCGTCACACCGGACGACGCCGGCTGTCTCGATTTGATTCAGGCGCGTTTAGAACCGCTCGGCTTTGAGTGCACGCGGCTGCCCTCAGGTGGCGTCGATAATCTGTGGGCGGTGCGTGGCGACAGCGGCCCGTGCCTCGCGTTTGCCGGCCACACCGACGTTGTGCCACCCGGCCCCCTTGAGGCCTGGACCCGCCCGCCTTTTGCGCCCGTGATTGCCGATGGCAAACTGTGGGGGCGCGGCGCTGCCGATATGAAGGGCAGCCTCGCGGCCATGGTGGTCGCCGTCGAACGTTTCGTCGCGCGGGTGCCGAACCATGGCGGCCGCATCGCCTTCATGCTGACCTCCGACGAAGAAGGCCCGGCCACCGACGGCACGGTGCGCATTGTTCAGTACCTGAAAGAACGCGGCATCAAAATCGACTGGTGCATCGTCGGCGAGCCGAGCAGTCATCTGCGCTTGGGCGACACCGTACGTGTCGGCCGCCGCGGCTCATTAAACGGGCGCTTGACAGTGCACGGTGTGCAGGGCCATGTCGCCTATCCGGACCGCTCGGACAACCCCGTGCATCGCGCGCTGGGCGCCCTGGCCGAACTCGCCGCGCAGCACTGGGATGCAGGCAATGCCTTTTATCCGCCCACCTCGTTTCAGATCTCGAACGTGCATTCGGGCACCGGTGCCGAGAACGTGATCCCTGGCAGTCTGCAAGTGTGGTTCAACTTCCGCTATTGCACCGAGCAGACGGCCGACTCATTGAAGGTGGCAGTACATGGGCTGTTCGATCGCCATGCTTTGCGCTACGACCTTGCCTGGCATTTGTCCGGTGCACCGTTTCTGACGGTGGGTGGCAAGCTGGTCGACGTTGTGCAGCGGGTATTGCGCGAGCAGTTGCAGGTCGAGCCCGAATTATCGACCGGCGGCGGAACTTCCGATGGCCGGTTTATCGCGCCCCTGGGCGTGGAAGTTGTGGAGCTCGGGCCTATCAATGCCAGCATTCATAAGATTGACGAATGTGTGGCCGTTGATGAGCTGGAACAGCTGGCCGGCATCTATGCCGGGATCCTGAGCGCGGCTTTGGGCCGCTGATTCGCGCTTTTCCGTTACGCCATCAAGTCGCGCAGTGTGCCGACTTGCCCACCCATGTTTGTTGGCACGCAGGTTTCCAGAGCGATCATGAGCTGGAGTTGTGGTCGTTTTTCAGCAAGGTGATCGCCTGCGTGAGTCCAACGCGCATGGATTCCGCAGCTTCATCCTCAATGCCGGCACCGCGGTGTTCGTCCCACACATTGCGATGCTTATCCATTAGCCCGTAGGGATTGGCGGCAAAACTTCCAACCGGTGCTGACTTCTTATTGTCCCACCGGCTGCCGCAGCCGTCGCAATTCGCCATCACTTCGCCGTCCTTGCCACGCACTTCCTCACCCCACCAGTACTTGCCAGCGCTGCCACCAAGTGCCGCATATTCCCGAAAAAGGAGTGACTGCCATGGGGTGCGTGTCAGCGCCGCTAGTTTGGAACGCGGTGTAAGCCGGTCAGCTGCGCTGCATCGCCCACCCTCACGGTGGGCTTTCACCTATCAAAACGATCCCGCCTCAATCCTGAACAGCAGCAACCGAGGTGTGGTGCGCAACGGCCCGACTCACGGTGCCGAGCCAGCGCACGCCATCCCGCATGCGGTGCTCATGACACCCGGAACACCTCACTCCCATCGAGTTGCATGCTCACCACGAGCAAGGGCTCGCCTGCGCCGCGCGCTACCTCGGCAAGACGCTGCACGGCGCCGATGAAGGCCAAGGTATAGATACGGATTTCGTTCGACAGCAACATGCCGAGCACCCCTTCCACCTTCAGCCAGCTGCGCAGGTTACGGCCGATGGCAATTTGTCGCTTGTTGAAATCGGCCTCATCCCAGCCTGATCCGGCCAGGTAGACCTGTTGCATGGTGGCGAGGGCATCGGCCATTTCATCCAGGCGTCGTCGCCATTGCATGAGTTCTTCGAGTCGCGGCCGCACGGCGCGGTCTTCGTTGTGCAGCTTGCCTAGCAGTCGGTCGCGCTCGTTGCTTTCCGGGGGGAAGGCCAGCACCTGCTCGATGAGCGTGTCGCCGAGCCTGAGCCGTGTCAGCGTACGATTGGTATCGTTTTCGAAGACACGAATATAGTCCGGATCATAAGCGCCATAGGCTTCGAAGATTTCCTCGATCGCCACACGATGGATCGCGTGCCGCCGTGGCGTGCCCTTGCCCATGGGCTGGGCGTTGTCTGCCGCATCGATGCCGATCAGACGCAGCGTCTCGCTCCCTTCCAGGCGCAAGGCCACTGACAACTCAGCCTTGATGCCGTCGCCGGCCGTGACGGCCTTCGCGCGATAGGCAGCCAGCGCGCGCTCGGTCGCACCGGCGGTAATCAGGTGGGTCTTTTCCAAGCCTTCCAGGAAGCCACGCAACTCACGGGTCTTCAATTCTTCGTCACGGCGCGAGAGTTCAAGCGAAATCTCGATGGACTTCTCGGTAAGGTCCTTGGCAGCGGCCAGTCGATAGACATTCACAAACGACAGGTCGCGGCTCTCACCGGGAATGAAGCCATTACTGTCGCGCTTGAGGGTGGAAACGATGTTTATCTCGCCGCGGATATTGGTGGTGATGTCGGTGCGCGCATCGATGATCGACTGCGAGCCGAGTTCGATATCGAGCAGCACAAATTTGAACGAGGTCGCTTCGCGTCGATGATGGAAGCGCTCGAAACTGCCCTCGACCAGGGTCACCGGTGCGCGGCCCGAGGCATCAATCTGCTGTGCGAGCTGCAACACCTCGTCGGCTGAGCCCGTCAACAGGCGCATCAAGGCCTCACGACCACGCGTCAGATCGTGAAAATCGGCAACTAGCATGACGTTGTCGCCGTGTTCACTGGTCACCGCCCGGCTCAATTCGAAATTGAGCTTGGCCGCGGATGCCTTCTCCACGACCGCCGCGAACCTCTGCACGGCCGATTGATACTTGCCGAGTACACGCGTCACGGGCGCTAGCAATGCCTGCACTTTGGCATCGAGCGTCGCGCCGGTGTCAGTGACGTTCTCACCGAGTTTGCTAAGTTGCTTCTTGAGGCCATCGAGTTCGGTGGCCTGACCGGCGATATTGCCGATGAAGTCGCTCAATTTGGTTCGGAGCGTGGTCAGCGGCCCGCTCAGTGCGGTGGCCAACGCCTCGACCAATTGCGGCTCACTGGCGAGCGGCGTTGGCAGTCCGGACAACACCTTCTTCGCCAGTTCCACACTCGCACTTTCCGGCGAGCCACTCCACACGGCCGCCAGATCGGCTTGGCCGGTCACCCGTTCCACGAAGCGCGCAATGGCGGCGTTGTCGATCTGAATGGCGAACTTCTGCCCGAGCAAGGTTTTGACGCTATCGTTCTTGGCCAGCTTCCTGATCTCGGATTTGATTTCATTCGCGATGAACGTGCCGGGTGTTGTCCAGTCCTTGAACTGCTGCAGGAAGTCCTGGTATTCGGCCAGGTGTTGGTCAACCTGGCTTTTCACGTGTTGGGCGAGCGAAGTTGCATCCACCGTCACCGCCGCCTTGAGTTCGCGCGTGGCACCGACCTGCTTGTGGCGCGTCACTGCCACCCGTACCACACCGGTCGTTCCGAGCGGTCGGTACAGGTGATATTCGAATTCGCCCGCGACACTGCCTGTCACGCCGTAGGTCACACTGGCAACCGCAGTCAGGCCCTTGGCGACATTAATGCCGCGTTCGAGGCCAAAGCGCGCGCCGACTGACAGTTGCCCCGTGGCCTTGAGATGAATCAGTTGGATCTCATCCGAAGCGGCGAGCGCGGCCGGGTCGAAGGGGTTGATCAGATGACCGAGGGTGCGGGCAATGGCGGCCGCCCACAGCACACCGTCCTTGCTGTGGGCGTAGTAGCTCAAGGTCGACGCTGCGCTCGCCGCGCTGCTCAAGGTCAGTTTGCCGATATTGATGGGGATGCCGGCTTCCGCCGTTGCCGCAAACGCGCCGGACAGACTGGCGCGCAAGGTAACGGGTGCGAGTTGCAGATCGGCCGGCAGGCTTTTAAGTTCGGGTGCAACTTCGAACGAGAGACCGGCCGTGGCCTCTACCGCCACTGCATAACTCACCGCGTCAACGGCGCCACCGGCCGGCTTTTTTTCGGCGTCGAGCAGCTTCCAGTCGAGTACGCGGTCAGCGTCTGGCGTACTGGTAGCCGTCAGCGAAGCCAGGGTGCGCAATAAGGGGCGATAGCGGGCAAGCGCTGCGCCAGCCGGCGTCGCAGCAAAACTGTTCCACAATTCTTTGAGCCTATCCTGCGTCATGTTGAGCAGCGGCAAGATTCTGTCGAGCAGCGCACCGTCATTGGCGTCGAGCGTGCCAGCCGCGAGCTGGCTTAAGAGCGCGAATACATCGCTGGCTTTGAACAGCGCCTGCTGGGCAGTCATTTCCCGCTCGATTACCGAGACTGCAGTGAAGAACGCTGTATCGGCGGCGAGATCAAGTACGCTGCCAGCCCCGTTGGTAATCCAGTTCATAGCGAGATGCTCCCTATCACATGCTTAATCGAATGGCCCGGCCATAAGCCAGCGCACCATCCTTCCCAGGCGCGGCGATGCTGACTATCGTTGCCCGCGCTGCCACACCCACACCGCGGCGCAATTCACTTGGCGCTACGCGCCATGGGTGGCATCCTCCTCAAATATTGCTGCGAATGAATTCGAGCGCACTGCGTGCAGGGATCGACCAGGGTCGCGGACTGGCGTCGAGCGTCGAATCCTCGGCCACGAGCGCGATCAGAAAATCCAAGTGCTCGTAGATAGACGCCACTTCGCGCAAGCTCGCCCCGCGCGCAAAAGCGGCGCTGTAATCCTCCACGATGCTCTCCATTAACACCGCGCAACGAGCGCTGTCCGATTGCGCAGTCAGCAACTCCACCAGTTTCAGATCGGCCATGCCGGTCATCAGCCAGATTTCCGGGTTGTCCTCATTGTTTTGCCGCGTCATCTCCGCCTGCGTCTGGCACAGCCCTGGCAGTTGGTCCGCCGCGCTCACGTCGGCCAGCGCCGGCGCAAAATGCTGTAACAGCAACTCGGCAACCGCCCAATTGCTGAGCGGGTAGGCATGCGCTTGCGCCGCGAATGCTTGCCGGTAGTAACTCGCCATATTGACCAATGCGTCAGCGCGCGCCTGCCCGGTACACACCCAGGACAGACGCTTGCAGGCACCACCGAGCAGACTCAGCCGCTCCGCTGTCGACGCACGGCTATTGATGGCGTCGAGCTGCGCCAGCGACCGTTCGATGCGGCTTGCAATCTCGGCACGCTCGACACGGTATGCGTCGGTTTCGAGCGTTGCTTCATCGGCCCGTTCACGCATTGCCGCCCATGCCGCAGCGGCGAGTCGTACTTCGAAGTTCGCGCACTGTTCTACGACTTGAATGGAACACTCGCCCTGCGGTGACTTGAGTGCCCGTTCCAACCACACCACGGCGTCAGCAAACATGCGACCTTCACCAAACGCCAGCCCAACAGCCGCACACACATCGGCCCGTGCCCGCCAGCCCTCGGCGTCGGATCCCGATGCTGTGCCAGGCATGCGCGCCAGCAGTTTGTCGATGCTGTCGCGCAACGCCTGCTGCAACTCGCTTTCGTCGCGCATACGCTCGCGGCTCTGTACCCGGGTGGTTTCGATCAGGTTGTGCAGGTCCGTCACCAACTCCGATGGCGCCACGTAGGGGCGCGGAGTGATCTCGTTGTGGTCGGCGCCATTGCGGACCAGGCGGTAGCCCGGGTCGCCGTAACATTGATAGGCACCCCAGGTATTGGTGCCGGAATGGAGCGTCCAGGTCGCAATGCGGGCATCGAGCACGGCATTGCCGAAGCTCACGCCATTGAGTAGCGACGCGTAGAAATTTTCTGCGAAGGTACACGCGGCAGCATCATCGACCGCCCAGCCCGCGCAGATTACAGCCCGCACACCCATGCGGATGAAGGCCACGCCAAGGTTGGCAGCCAACCTGTTGTAGCGCGCGGTTTCGCCGCCAGACACGCCGAGATGGCAGCAATTGACAAAAACCACTTCCGGCACAAAGCGCATCTGCTCGATGTCGCCCGGGGTCAAAAAAACGCCATCGCCGATGACCATGCCGGACACCACACGCTTGCGCGGCACGCGCACCACGTCCGTACCATCGGACAAAGTAAACGGGAAGGTGTCGGCCGCTGTGCGATGGGCACCATCCTCCAACTCGAACTCGTGCACGCCGTGTCCGGCAAGATGCAGAACCCGCCAGGCCTTGCTGTACAAACCATCAACTATCGCATCGGCGCGCCGGTCAATGGCGTCGGCGACGGTGAAACGGTGTTGATCGAACAAACGACGTACGCGCTCGGCCTCACTGCGCGCACCAGGCAGATCGCTGAAGCCTTTCGCGCCATCGAGACTGGGATTACCGACCACGTAGGCGGTGTTCTCTTGCGCGTGTACTGGCGACGCACGGAATTCCAGCACCTTGAGCTGGCGCAACATGCCGGCGATCACGGCCGGCGGGCGACCGAGCTGGCTCCAACGATCTTCGAGCAATTCCCACGGAAAACGCGCCGACTGTTCGTCGACCAGCAGTACCATCGCGCGTTGATCGGGCGCACTCTCCTTGATGCGGTTGGGCAGCAGCATTTCGAACAGTGTTTTCGACACATCGGCGTTCGCGCCGGCGCTACGGCAGGCCTGTGCAATGAAACCGTCGGCGAGACGCAATTGACCAAAGGCCAGGGTCTCCTCAGCGCGCGCGCGGTCGCCCATTACAGCAAAGTGCAGACGGTCGGCCTTGCGGTCTTCGGTGATTTCGATGCGTTGCCACCACGCGGGATCGCTCTCAAAGCGGCTGCGGCGACGGCCGCCCGCGCCCGTTTCGATGCGGCGCGTGACCCAATTGATATGCGGCGCAAATTCGGGGCAGGCGGTGAGGCGATCGAGTTCGTGCCCGGCTTCGATCACAACGTCTTCATACAACTCGACGAATTCAAGGCACTCGACCCACACTTCCTGATCGATCCTGGCTTCTTCAAGCCGGCGATTGGCGCTCAATGCGCCGCGCACGATCGCCTCCATCGAATCGCGTATGCCCAGTCCGCCGGCGCCGCTGCCCACCATAAGCGCACTTACGCTGGCGTTCAGGCGCTGCTTGTGCGCTTTTTTGTCAGTCTCACCGACACCGCGCCGCTGCATCAGTCGTAACGCGTAGTCGAGCAGGACATCGCGCACACCGGCTTCTAGTCGGCTTGGAGACAATTCGCCGACTTGACCGAGACCGATGACCAGCGCGCCCTTGGGCGAACGCTTGGGGTCTTCGTTGAAAAACACTTCATGGGTGCCAAGCGCGCCGGGATAGAGTCCGAGGTCGCGACGGCGGGTGAGCGGGCCCTGCGCCTCGTTAACACTCAGACGTTGATCGAGCGCGAGCTCGGCACTGACGATGGTGTCACCCCCATAGTGGCCAACCAGAATCGGGTAGCGGGCGTAGGCCAGATCACCATGCCGCACGCTGACGGCCAGTGGCGTGGTCAGCACTTCACGACGCGCCGGTGCACGCATGCCACCGAAGCCGAGGCTCTGCACCATCGCTTCGTCCGGTATGGAATCGAGCAGCGGCTGGGCAGGCAAGACAAATCGCTCACCCGCCGCACCTGCACTCCGTGTGGATGGCAGTGGCGGGGTGGTTGCCAGCTGATCGGTCTTGCCGGTCAGCAGCAGTTCGACATATCCACGGAAAATTTTGCGGTCGCGGGTATTGCTGCACAACTGGTCGTG
>JANOXY010000628.1:0-2824 GCA_031418675.1 Pseudomonadota bacterium | reverse complement strand
GCGGCACTAATGGTCGTCTATGGAGACGACGGCACGCGCGGTTGGACAGATTTGATAATGGTATCTCTTGGAATTGCTCCAGTAACTATTTCTTCGAATAACACTTACGGGGCTGGGCAACCGACCAGAACCTATACCTATTCAGCCGGGAACATACAGTTAGCGTTGAACGCTGTAGCAGCAAACAATGTTCGCGTGCTGGCGCTGGAGTATATGGGTCCATAAGCGATGTCACCAAGTCAAAAATGTCCAATGACCGATAAAATGACCCACGAAGGCGACAACAGAAGGAAATGGCATGGGTGACGAACTAATCGTTGACCCCACGAAAAACGTATTGACCTACGTTGAAGCCGCCGTCACGCGCTTGGACGATCTGCGCGAAGCGGAGTCACGCCGGGTCAACGAGCAGATTGTACTGCGCGCGGAGTTTGCGAAACAACTCAATGAAGCGGAGGCCAAGCGCATCGACGCCATCCGGGCGGTTGATGTGAATGCGGTCAGTGTTGCGACGGAACGGGCAACAGCGCAGGCAGCCGTGTTGCAGAATCAGGTCAATCAATCCGCCGAGACGCTGCGTTCTTTGGTCGAGTCGAAGGCCAGTACATTGGCGACGCAAACAGCCCAAGTGACCGGTCAAATATCAGATCGCTTGACGATCGTAGAGAAGGCGCAAAACGTGACAAGCGGTGCAAAGGATATCTCGACGCCCATGCTGGCAACCGTCATCGGGGCGATTGCCGCGATAGGAGCTAGTATCCTGACCTTTCTGATTACGCGGGCATTGCACTGATGGAAAAACAAGACGGCGGTCAGGTGGAAGTAGAGGGGTTCGGCATGAGAGCCAGAGTCAGGGGGCATGATGTCATCGTTGTCGCCCTGCTCTTGGTGCTGTTCCTAGGGGTCGGTTATCTGATATTCGACCATGATATAAAAAGTGCGGAGCGCATCAGTCTGCTGACTATCAGCCAACAGAAAGTCGTAGATGAAGTGTCCGCGCTCACCTACGTCATGACGCTGACCGTGGAGGAGCGCGCGAAGCTCAAACTCGACATGCCGGACGCGCTGCGAAAGAAACTGAAGGAGCAACGATGAATATGATCGAACTTGGCATCATCGCGGTGCTCGGCCTGTATGCCGTCACCGCCACGCCTGAGCCGCTGCAGCTCAACCCCGCTGGCTGCCAGTTCTACGCGCAGGATGCAGGCAAGATCGCGGCGATGCGAGACGGCGGAATAGCGGAGCAAGCCATACAGGAGGCATTCGCGGCAATGCCCTACCATCCCGACGTACGACCGCACCTGGTGAGCCTGATCCACTTCGTTTTTACCTCGTCGCTGACAGCGAGTGAGGCGACGGCGGCGCTCTATGATGCGTGCATGAAAAACAAGGGGCTGATCGGAGCGGAGCTGTGATGCTCGCGTTGAAACTTGATTTAAATCTATTCTCAAGGCCGTTTTTGCAGAAAAACTGCAAAAAGAGCAACTAGATTGTTGAAATGACACTATCAGAAAAGCAATGCCTGTTTACGCAGAACGTGGGCAAGCTCATCGACTGGGCCTACGCTACCGGATACGAGCTAACATTCGGGGACGCGTACCGTGACCCCAGGCTCGCAGCACTGAATGCGGCGCAAGGCAAGGGTATTACGAACAGTTTGCACACACGCCGCTTGGCGGTCGATTTCAACCTGTTTAAGGGGGGCATGTACATGGCCCAGTCGGAAGCCTACCGGCCACTTGGTGACTTCTGGAAGACATTGCATCCGCTTAACAGGTGGGGAGGGGATTTCAGGCCGGTTCCGGACGGAAACCATATGAGCATGGAAGATGGCGGAATTAAATAATGCGATGCAAGGGTTGTTTGAAGGTCCCGATTGGGAAACGACGGCAGGCGATGTATGAAAAGCACAAGCCGTTCTGCTCCCAGTTCTGCAAAGACTTGTACGAGAACGGCAAGCCGAATCCTTACCTGCTCAGGCAGAAGCCAAAGGTTTAGCCCATGAAAATCTCCATCGAGGATCGCCGTATCAAGACCCGGCGCATTCTAGTCGCCCCGCCAGCCGGACCTTCGCCCGACATTCTCTGGTCGTGCGACTTCACCGGGTCACTGGCGAGCTACGGCCTGCAGATACAGGCGAAAGACCCGAGCCGCGTGACCATCGTGGATCAGGGCCGCGACGGGGGGCGCGCTGTGCGGCTGCTAACCCTGCCCGGAGACAACAACATCGCCAGCAGCGGCGACATGCAACGGTGCGACCTTTGGCTCACCCAAGCTTCGACAGACGGGTATCCGGGCAAAGAGCACTGGTGGGCGCACTCGATCTTCCTGCCAGACGACTTCGCCATGCCGACGTGGCATATGTACGTCCTGTTCGACTTCCACAACACGAACACCGGGCCGGGACAGGCCAATTTCGCCGTCAACTTCGACGACAAGGGTGACTTGGTGTTCAAAGGATTCGGCGGACTGACGGACCGATCGGGCTACTACGGCGCGACAATCGGCAAGGTCAAGAAGAACCAGTGGTACGACTTCGTTTATCACGTTCGCTGGTCGGCGAGCAACGACGGATTCATGCACGCGTGGGTCAATGGCAAGAAGATACTGACTCATTCGGGGCCGACGCTGTACGCTGGGCAGGGCGTGTACCTCAAGCTCGCCAATTACCATACCCCGGTCTGTGATCCCTACCCGACATGCATAGGTAACGACCGGGGTATGGTAATTGGCGAGCTTGAGGTACACGCCCTGCCCAGCGTACAGCGTCGGCCCAAGATGATCCAGCACCTTCTTTCCGTTGACCCACGCGCGCATGAATCCG
>JANOXY010000627.1:0-8980 GCA_031418675.1 Pseudomonadota bacterium | reverse complement strand
CTCGCATTGGTCAAGCACAGTGCGCGACGCTTACAATCCTCCGACCAATATCGGGCGGTGTGGCCCAACGACTGTGGAAACGACACCTTGAACGATCTCTCAGAAGTATTACGCGCATCTCTCGGTGAAATCGACTTTGATGCGGCGGCCTTGAAGGCTCGTTATCGCCAGGAACGGGACAAACGACTGCGTGCCGATGGCAACGAGCAATATGTCGAAGTCACCGGCGATTTTTCCAGCTACGTCGATGATCCCTATGCACAACGCATCGAGCGGGCAGCAGTATTCGATGAAGTCGAGATTGTCATCATTGGTGGTGGTTTTGGTGGTCTGATGATGGGTGGCCGCCTGCGCGAAGCAGGCTACGAAGATTTGCGCGTAATCGAGCAAGGTGGCGATTTTGGTGGCACCTGGTACTGGAACCGCTACCCCGGTGCGATGTGCGACGTGGAGTCCTATTGTTATCTGCCGATGCTGGAGGAATTGAACTACATCCCCAAGCACAAGTATTCCTTTGCGCCGGAGATCATGGAGCACTCCAAGAATATCGCGCGCCACTACCGGCTATATGACAACGCCCTCATGCACACCAGTGTGACGGCCATGAGCTGGGACGAAGCCGAACAGAGATGGGTAATCGAAACCGATCGCGGCGATCGCATGAAGGCGCGTTTTGTGGCGATGGCAAACGGCCCCTTGAATCGCCCCAAACTGCCGGGCATCCCAGGCATCGACCAGTTCAAGGGCCACACCTTTCATACCAGTCGCTGGGACAATGACTACACCGGTGGCGACAGTAACGGCCAGCTGCACAAGCTCGCTGACAAGCGGATTGGAATCATCGGCACCGGCGCCACTGCCGTGCAATGCATCCCGCATCTGGGCGCCTCCGCGGGTGAGCTGTATGTATTTCAGCGCACCCCCTCCTCAGTGGACGTGCGTAACAACCGTGAAACCGATCCGGAGTGGGCGGCGTCCCTGGAGCCGGGCTGGCAGTATCGGCGTATGGAGAACTTCAACACGCTCGTCAGTGGCGGCGATCAGGATGTTGATTTGGTCGCCGACGGCTGGACTGACATCTTTCGTAATCTCACCGGCATCGCCGCCAAGACCGCCGCACGCAAATTGGGGCGGCGGCTGACGGAGCAAGAGAAGGCGGAACTGATGGAAATGGCCGACTACGCCAAGATGAACACGGTGCGCGCACGCGCCGAAGCGGTGGTCGCCGAACGCGAAACAGCTGAAAAGCTGAAACCCTGGTATCGCCAGTTCTGCAAGCGACCTTGTTTTCACGACGAATATCTGCCGACCTTCAATCGGCCCAACGTGCACTTGATCGACACCGCCGGTCAGGGTGTCGAACGCATGACAGAAAATGGCGTGGTGGTCGCCGGTCGCGAGTACCCGCTCGATTGTTTGATTTTTGCGACCGGCTTCGAAGTGGGCACGGCTTATACACGTCGTGCGGGTTATGACCCGGTCGGCCGCGCCGGCGTCAAACTCAGCGATAAGTGGAAAAATGGCTTGCGCACCCTCCATGGCCTGCAGACCAATGGCTTTCCCAACTGCTTTTTTCTGGGCTTCACCCAAAGCGGCGTGACGGTCAATGTGCCGCAGTCATTGAATGAGCAGGCGCTGCACGTCACCTATATTCTCGACCAACTGAAAGCGCGCGCCGGGCACAGCGTCGAGGCAACGCTCGAAGGGGAAGCCGGGTGGGTCGCGGAAATGCAGAGCAAGGCCAACATGGGCGAAGAGTTCCGTGCCGAATGCACACCGGGCTACTACAACAACGAAGGTCAGGCCGGCAATCCCAACGGTTTCTTTTCGTTCACCTATGGTGCCGGGCCGCTGCGCTTTTTTGAAATTCTGCGCCAGTGGCGCTCGGCCGGCAGCCTGGACGGCTGCAAGCTGAGTTAGCAGCTAACTAAGTATTCAGATCCAGCGGGTGCCGAGTGCCGCTCACTGGTTGCGCGAGAAATTCATCAACCACGCCGCGATAATCCGATGCGCCATAGGCCGAGAAGATCTCGGCCAAAACATTCGGCAGCTTGCGATAGGGCGACAGACCGAGGTCGGCCAGCATGATATCGATGTATTGCTGAAAGCGTGTGCTGACAGCGCATGAACGCGATGCTTCGAAATGAATGTGCTGACGCTTCCAGGCCAGTACGTGGGCCACGGATTTGGCCATTACGGCGGGCGGTGGCAACTGCATTTTGTCTTGCCACAACGCCGCTACCCACAGTGCCCCCACTTCGGCAGCCGGTACGTGCATGAAGCCATGATTAAATCCGGCGAAGGCCAGCTCCGGGATCAGTGGATGGATAACGTGCCGATAGAGTTGCACACCATCGTTTTCGGCTTCGAGGAGCGCGCGCAGAGCGGCGTTCAGGAACGGAAAGCGTGGCGCCAGTGAGCCTAAAGAAAGCACCACGATGTCTGCCGCAATGCGCGTGCCGCTGGATAATTCCACACCCTCAGCAAAAAGTCCGGCTACTTCGGCGTGATGGGGCATGATGGTGCCGCTCGCGACCTGCGCGAAATAATCTGCAGGCGCCAGCGCCAGCGCCGAGCGTAAATCGCCGGTCAGCCCATGACTCGGCAGCACAGTCGCCACGCGGGCCGCGCCAACAGCATCGGTGTGGCCGGCGTCGCGTATCGCCAAGTGCCGCATCAGTGCGCCTACGGCTGCCCAGTTGGCCTTGATCAGAGGCTGGCAACGATGCAGCACACGTTCGAGTGCGGTCGGCTGCGCCCAGCCGGGCATCAACGCCGTAGTAAAGCGACAAAACATCAGTTTGGTGAAATGGATGCCGTACACAGAGCGTGGAATGAGCCAGCGGGGTGTGCGAAAGATATGGTGCACCTGGGCCGCGCGCGGCGCGGCAAAACTTGCCATATCCAAGGCGCTTTTGCCAAAACCGACGACCGCCACGCGGGCACCGTCGAACATCGACAGATCCTTAACATCACGCTCGGTCACCACGCTGCCGGCAAACTGCGGCTCACCGGCGAGCGGCGGGCGATGTTTGCCCTCGCTGTATTGGCCGGTCGATACGACCAGATAGTCAAAGTGCTGAGAAAACGTTTGCTCGTCCTTGCCGTTGTGCGTGCTTCGTCTTATCTCAAGCAACCAGCCACGCGGTGAGTCGGCACGGGCAGCGAGCACTTCATGGCGTAAACGCACATCGAACCGTCGTGCCTCGACGAGCGCGTGCAGGTAACAAAGGATCTGCTCGCCGGTGGGGTGTTGTTCGGGCGTGAATGGCCAGGCAAAAGTGCTCAGGTGATATTCCGCTGCGGTGTTTTGCAAACTGACACCAGGGTAGGCGCGCGCCCATACACCACCGATGCAGGGCGCGTGGTCGAACAGCACTACAGCAAAGCCGCAGCGGGTCAGCACCTCCGCGTAAGCGAGTCCCGAGATGCCGGCACCGATGATCGCAACGCGTTTGTTGGTTATCGTTGATGCTCCGCAAGTGATCTGAAACGACGCTGGTTCCGCGGGTGCGGATCTGGCCACTGCGCCACAATGCACAGCAGCATACAACGCTGAAACCGTGGCGCGGCGATCGTGCTGGCAGGTGTGCAGGTGAGCGGGTATCGTCGCCAGCCTGTTGCCCATGATCGCGAGCTGACACCATGCTGAAATTCGCCTATTCGCCCCTGCACGGCAATTTCCTGCTCTTGCCCATCAAAAACGTGCACTACGGTGCAGGTTGTGTGCGTGCCCTGGCTAGCACCCTGGCCGACCATGGCATACAGCGTGCACTCCTGATCACCGGCAACACCCTCGCCACGCGTACTCAACTGGTCGACAAGGTAGGGGCGGCAGCCGATGGCCGCATCGCTGCGGTGTTTCATGAAACCGTGCAGCACGTGCATCGCGAATCGGTATTGCGCGCCGCGCAAGCGGCGCGTGATTGCGGTGCCGATGGCATTGTTTCGTTGGGCGGCGGTACGCCTAACGATACTGCCAAGGCGGTGTTGCTGGCACTCGCTGATGACGTCACCAGCCACGCGCATTTCGATCGACAACGGGTGAAGTTCAGCTATCCCGCGACCGTCGAAGTGCCGCCGGTGCGTGGTAGCACGCTGCCCATGGTGGCAGTCTCAACCACTTTATCCGGTGGCGAGTTCACGCATTTTGCCGGTATCACCGACGAACAACGCAAGGTCAAAGATCTGTATATCGATGCCAAGCTCGCGGCCAAGGCGGTGTTCCTGGATGCGGAACTCACCCTCGATACACCGCTGTGGTTGTGGTTATCGACAGGTATGCGCGCCGTTGATCACTGCATCGAGGCGCTGTGTTCAACCACCGCCCACCCTTTCACCGATGGTCTCGCGGCCCACGCCCTGCGTCTGTTGAACCGCCAGTTGTCTGCCTGCAAGGCAGCGCCCGATGATTTGCAGATCCGCACCCAGGCCCAACTCGCGGCGTGGATGTCGGTATGCGGCCTGGCCAATGTCACAGTGGGATTAAGCCACGGCATCGGCCATCAGCTCGGTGCACGCAATAACGTACCCCATGGCCATACTTCCTGCGTGATGATGCCGGCGGTGATGGCTTACAACCAGGACCACGTGGGTGACCGCCAAGCGTGGATCGCCGAACTCATGGACCGTGATGTGCACGGTGCCGACGGCAAAGAAGCCGCCGCCGCCGGCCGTGACGCGGTCGCGCAACTGGTGCGTGATCTTGGCCTGCCTTCTCGTCTAAGGGAGGTCGGTGTTGGCCGCGAAGATTTTGCGGCCATTGCCCACGACGCGATGCAGGACCTGGTAGTGGCCACCAACCCACGCCCGGTGACGTCGGTTGAAGACGTCATCGAACTGTTGGAGGCGGCTTACTGAGTTTGCCTAGCGCGGCAAGCGCGCTTTCACCTGGGTCATGAAGTCGATGTGCTGCTCGGCCGTGGTCAAGCCCATGCCCATGGTGCAGATCGAAACATGGGTACCACCGGCATCGCGCCACATCTGTGCCGCTTGCACTGCGGCATCAACCGTGGTTGAAACATTGGTGATGAAATCCAGACCATAGCCGGTCAGGCTGCGGCCCGCTTCGCTGAGGTGATGTTTGACCCGTGCGAGGTGCGCCAAAGGTTCCTTGCCGGCAAACATGAAGCCATCGCCAAGGCGCCCACCACGACGGAAGGCCGGTTCTTCAAAGCCGCCGATCCAGATCGGCATCGTGCGTCGCGGCCGCGGCAGAATATTGCCGCGATCAACTTCATCGAAGCGCCCTTTGAAGGTCACCAGCGGCTCACTCCAATAGCGACGCAGCAGTGTTATCTGTTCATCGGCGCGCGCGCCGCGGGTTTTGAAATCCTGGCCCAGGGCCTGGTACTCAACGTAGTTCCAACCCACGCCTATGCCCAAGCGCAGCCGTTCACCGGACAGCAGATCGAGATCAGCCACCTGCTTGGCGACCAGGGCGGTTTGACGCTGGGGCAGGATGATCACGCCCGTGGCGAATTCCAGTCGCTGGGTCATGCCGGCCAGATAGGCAAACAGGATGAAAGGATCGTGGAACGGATCTTGTTCCGTGTAAGGCCCCCACAGTTTTGGTTCGCGATCGTGGGTGGCACCGACCACATGGTCGTAGGCCAGCAGATGATCGTAACCGAGCGCTTCGGCGGCGAGGCCGATCTTGCGCACCGCGTCGGGATTACCGCCGAGTTCAATTTGTGGATAGACGACGCCGATTTTCATAGTGAGCTCCCCTGAGTGTTTGTTGTTCTGTGATGAGAGGGCAGTTTACGCAATTGCGCTCGCGGCGCGCAGTTGCCTTTAATCGCAGTCGCTGGTCCGGCAGCCCAAGCCTATCGAATTCGGCTGAGGCGGCCGCTATGCTGGGTCAAACGGAAGGACAGGGACCCCCTATATGAAGGCCTTGCAATACACCATTGAAGGTAGCGATTTGCAATTTGTGACCGTGCAGGTTGAAGCAGGTCAGACCGTGGTCGGTGAACCCGGTGCCATGATGTACATCGACGACGGTGTGACCATGAATACCGTGCTTGGCGATGGCGCCAACGAAGGCTTTGTTACCCGCCTCGCTGGTGCATTCAAACGTATCTTCACCGGCGAGAGTATATTTTCGACGGTTTTCACCAATCCTGGCCCGGCCACACGACGTGTTGCATTTGCTGCGTCGTCACCGGGCCGCATCATGGCGGTGGATCTCGCCGCCCAAGGCGGCGCGATCATTTGCCAGAAGGGCGCTTTTCTCGCTGGCACCCAGGGCGTGCGCGTCGGCGTGGCCTTCAAGAAGCGCTTGCGTGTAGGTTTTTTTGGTGGTGAAGGTTTCATCATGCAAAAACTGACCGGCGACGGCATCGCTTTCATTCACGCCACCGGCGCCCTGACAGAAATGCACCTCGCGCCGGGCGAAGCGCTTAAGGTTGATACCGGCTGCCTGGCCGCCCTGCAGACCACCGCCAGTTACGACATCCGTTATGTCGGTAAACTCAAAAATACCTTCTTCGGTGGGGAAGGTTTGTTTTTTGCCTATCTGCAGGGGCCGGGCACCGTGTGGTTGCAGAGCCTGCCCATACGCCGTCTGTCGGCCAGTCTGCTGGCGGGGTCCCTGGGCCAGAACCGCAGCCCCTACGGCAAGCTTGCTTACCTCGGCGCGGTCATCGTTTTTATCCTGATAGCCATCTTCGGCCCCGAAGGACAGTGAGCGTGTTTGAAGTCTGCCTGCACGGACCCGGGCTGCCGCAGGCGGGACGCCGTTGTCAGGCGCATTTCGAAGGTGATGTGCTGGTCGTGGAGAGCGAGTCTGCGTTGCGCGTGGAAGCGACGGCGCTGACCGTTAGCGCCGGTGGTTTCGACGACAATGCACTGTTTCTGAATTGGTGCACTGAGCAGGCGAGTTATGCCGCTATCGTCGATACCAGCACCGCGCGGCATACCTTGTTATCGATTGCGCCCCAGGCCTTGCGCCCACAGCTGGCGCCCGCCGCGCGCAGCGTCGATTACCAGCACTTCAAATGGCGTGCGGTACTGACCGTAATAGCGGTCGCGACACTTTTGGTCGTGTTGGTGCTGTGGCAAAACGAGATGGTCACGGTGTGGCTGGCCGATCGGATCTCCATCGAAACCGAACAACGTCTGGGCAAGACCCTGCTGTCGGAATTCGAGGCAGGCGGACAATTACATCAAAACGGCCCGGTGGTGGATGCCATCAAAGTGATCGGCGAACGACTGACCAAGGGCTCGAAGTATCACTACGAGTGGTATGTAAAGGACGATGACAGCGTCAACGCGTTTGCAGTACCCGGTGGCCGGGTGATCGTACATTCCGGCTTGATCGCGCAAGCCGCGTCCGCCGAAGAGCTGGCCGGTGTGCTGGCCCACGAGGTGCAACACGTCGAGTTGCGCCACAGCCTGCGGCAGATGATCCACACTGCGGGCTGGGCAGCGGTCTTGACCGTCGCGCTGGGCGATGTCAGCGCCATGACCGGCGTCTTTGTCCATCAGTTGGGCAATCTGCAGTACAGCCGTAGTCTCGAGAGCGAAGCCGATGTCGCCGGTTTGCACGCAATGGCGAGGGCCGGGATCCCGTTGGCGGGCATGCGCGACTTCTTTGCGCACATGCAGGCCAAGGAAAAAAAGAACGGCATTGGCATTGATATCGCACTGCTGTCTTCCCATCCCGCCACGGGCGAGCGTTTGAGCGAGATCGAACGCATCGCTGCACAGACGCCCTGCACCTGTGCCCCGCTGAAAATGGATTGGCAGGCCGTTCAGGCGGGTTTGAGCAAAATCAAAAAGCGGGACAAAACAACACAGCGCGCGGCCGATGAGCCCGATGGTATCTAGTCGATAAAACTGCTGGGGAGGCTGGCATGGAGCCCTGTGGCGCTGAGTAGCAGCGCATTGGGCTTGGGCAGGCACGCGCAGCGGCGGCAATCGCGGTAGTGGTTCTCGAAATCGGCCGCGCGCTACCCATGCAGGGTTACGCAATGGAACCTCTTTTGGGCAGGCTGGGCTGCAACAAAAAAAATGCAGGACAGCACCGCTGACTTTGGGCTTCACTTTTCGCGCCAGCAAGTTCCTGATGGCAGCCGCGCTGGCCGGTGCAGCACAAACCTCCGTGGCCTATCAAACCATCCTACGATGGCACTCGCCTCCTTCGAACCACGCGGCGGCAACACGTTTGAGGAGGATAGTGCCGCAGTGCTGGGTGGTGACACCCTAAATATAGACATGACCGGCGAGCTCGACTTCGAGGTAATCGCCGGGCACGAGTACTACGTCATCAGCCGAGTAGAAGTCTCCTCCGAAAACGGTGTGACCGTCGATTTTTTTAATACCTTTGACCTCAGCAGCGTCGAAGCACCCGCGGGTAGCTTCATCTCCGATGCGGTCCTGAACAAAGGCGCGAACCTCAACGTCAGCGCCGTGCCGCTGCCTGGTGCGGCGTGGATGTTACTCGGCGGTGTGGGTGCCCTGGCAGCACGTCGACGCCCGTCGCGCCGCTTGAGTGGGCCGCGCGCGTCTTGATGTCGGAGACTGTGGAAGGTCGCGTCTAAGTTCGAAAGAACTAATCACCGCGCTGCGCGCGGGTTCCCTCAAATATCCTCAGGCGCAATCCGCGCGGCCAGGCCCGCCATAGCAGGTTCTACCAGCAACTGACACGACAGCCGGCTGGTAGGGCCGCGATGGGCCGATACCTCCAGCAAATAGTTCTCGTCTTCGCCCATGGCCGGCAAACGTGCATAGGCCTGTGCTTCAACATGCACGTGGCAGGTGCCGCAGGAGCAATTGCCACCGCACAGGGCGAGCAATTCATGCAGGCCATGGGCGCGGATGTTTTCCATGAGGCTCACGCCGTCACTGCACTCCAGGGTGTGAGTCTGACCATCGCGCGTGGTGATCTTGACTGCGGTCATAACGAGCTTGGGCTCCTGGCTGTGGCAGCTGTCGACACGCAGCCGCCTCTCGAACCAGACGTTGATGTCAGGCG
>JANOXY010000626.1:0-1787 GCA_031418675.1 Pseudomonadota bacterium | reverse complement strand
ACGCCACCGCGATCGATGCGGCAGCTCACACCGTGCAGCTCCACGCCGGGCAAGGTGGTACGCAGACCCTGTCCTATGATCGCCTGGTATTCGCCGCCGGCAGTGTGCAGCGGGTGCTGAACGTTCCGGGCGCCAGCGAGCACGCCTTGAATGTTGATACCTATGGGGGTGCCGCCGCGCTGTCTGCGCACCTCGAGCGTGTGCTCGCGCGCCCGGCAGCCGCAGGACAGCTGACTTTTGTGGTCATCGGTGCTGGGTTTTCAGGGATCGAACTGGCAGCGGAAATGCGCAACCATCTGCGCCAGAAAGGTTACGCAGCTGCCGCCAAGGCCGCGCGCGTGATACTCATTGAACGTGAAGCGGTGGTCGGGCCCGAGCTCGGGGCGCAGCCGCGCCCCCATATCAACGCAGCGCTCGCCGAATGCGGTGTCGAAGTCCTGCTGAACACCAGCGTCAGCGCCATCGAAGCGAATGCCGTGGTGCTGAGCAGCGGTGAACGCATTGTTTGCGCCACGACCGTGATCACCACCGGTCTTGTTGCCCATCCGCTCGTTGCCAGCCTCGGTAGCGAACACGATGGCCAGGGTCGCGTGGTGGTTGACGCCGCGCTGCGCGTGCGCGGCATGCAAGATGTGTTTGCCGCCGGCGACGCCGCACGCGCCCAGGTCGATGCCAGCCACGTCGCCTTGATGGCCTGCCAGCACGCCGTGCCGATGGGTAAACACGCCGGCTACAACGCGGCGCGCGAATTGCTCGGCCTCAGCACACGCGACTACCGCCAACCTGACTACGTGACCATTCTCGATCTGGGTGATTTTGGCGCGCTGTATACCACCGGCTGGGAGCGCAAGCTCGAACAGGTCGGCGCCGAGGTCAAGGCCCTGAAAAAAACCATCAACACCCAGTGGATCTATCCACCCACTGGCGACCGCGACGCCCTGCTGCAAGCCGCTGATATCGACGCGCCCTTTCCGCCGGCGGTTTGAGCAGCCCTGTCCGTCTGGCGATCTGAACGGCCAAAACCCCGCACAAAAAAAAGGGCGCCCCCGTGGGGCGCCCGCTTACTCACGCCGCGGCTGGCGCCGCCCCCAGACTCAGCTGGTGCCGGTTTTTGCCAACGCGTCGGCTTGCCAACCACCCAGGGCACGGTCACGCACGGTGTCGGCTTCGTCAATGTGCGAGCTCATCACGAACTTCGGCTTGAACACCCGGATCCACAGAGGAATCAGCGTAATGGCGCCGATCATGTTGCTGGTCAGCAGCAAACACAGCAGCAAGGCCATTTCACTGTTGAAGCGCAGTGAGGATCCCGGGATCCAGTAGATGATGCCGGCCAACACTGTCATGGCCGTAAACAGGATCGCCGCGCCGGTCGTGCGCATCGAGGTCACGATGGCGTCCAGCAGCGAACGATGGCGCATTTCTTCCTTGAGCCGGTCGAGCATATAGATCGCGTAGTCGACACCGACGCCGATACCCACCGATGTCACCGGTAGCGTGTTGACGTTGAGGCCGATATCACGAATGGTCATGAACGCGCGGTTGGTCATCACACAGATGATAAGCAGGATGAATACCATCACCCCGGCAAATATCGACTGATAGGCGATCATGATCGCGATCGTCACCAGCGTGATGATGGTGATGGTCATCTTCAGATCCGAAATCTCGGTTTCTTCATTGGCCGCCGCGGTGGTGCCAATGATGCCGCCGGCAAAGCTTGGTTTCACGCCCTCCATCGGATGTGCGTTGATGAACTCCTTGGCCTTGGCGATGGCCTCGGACAC
>JANOXY010000625.1:0-9351 GCA_031418675.1 Pseudomonadota bacterium | reverse complement strand
CGGTCCAGCGCACTGTGACGGCGCCGGCCATTGTAAAGATGAAAGTAACGGGTTGCTCCAGCTCGTACTGCCGCTGGTGTTTCGTAGGCATTCAGGTAGATGTCTTCGTAATTCACGCTGCGCCAGAGTCGCTCGACGAATACGTTGTCCACCCAACGCCCTTTACCGTCTACGCTGATGGCGATCTCGCGATTAGCCAGTACGCCGGTGAAGGCATCTGAGGTGAACTGGGCGGTCTGGTCGGTGTTGAAGATCTCTGGAATACCATAACGATCCAGCGCCGCCGCCAAGGCTTCCACGCAGAGGTCCGCATCAAGCGTGTTCGATATTCGCCAGGACAACACGCGGTGCGAGTACCAATCGATAATCGCGACCAAATACATGAACCCCTTGGCCATCGGGATACAGGTGATATCGATCGCCCACACTTGGTTCGGGCAGGTGATATCCACGGAGGTAGGGGTAAATCTTGTGCCCCTTGTCCGGGCGACTGGTGCGAGCACGTGGATGCAAGGCCTGCAGCCCCATCTGGCGCACCAACCGCCGGACTCGCTTTCGGTTGGCCGGGTAGCCTAGTTTTTCGAGCTCATCGGCAACGCATCGACTGCCATAAAACGCCAAGCGCAGATGGCTCTCATCGACGAGACGCAGCAGCCTCAGGTCGTCGTTTCAGATCGGTTGAGGCTGGTAGCAAGCCGTCGAGCGCGGCACCTGGAGTAAAGCGCAACGCCGGGTCTTCGGCAGCTCATGAGCGATAAGAACCTATGCTCGGCGCACGCTCATCGGTCGCGCCCAAGCACTCTCTCGCGAAAATATCAGGGCAGAAGATCTCACTTAGCAGCGCCGTCTAGGTGTCCAGACGATGGGGGCCACCTCTCTCGCGAATTGACCGGGCAGGCACTTCACTGCCAGCGACGCGGAGGCAGCCCAGGCGGTATTGCAGTTAGCGGCGAGCGTTTTCGATGAGGCCGATTACGCGACGTATCTGCGACGATAGTCGCGCTAGTCGCGCACCGTCGGCACAGTCACCAGTAGCCGCACCAAATCTGACTGTCGGCCAGTTCCGGTCTTGACGAAGACCGAACGCAGGTGGGCTCGCACCGTGGCGATACTCCGTTTGTCGTCGAGCGCGTATTGTTCCGTT
This sequence comes from Pseudomonadota bacterium, assembly GCA_031418675.1. Classification (GTDB taxonomy): domain Bacteria; phylum Pseudomonadota; class Gammaproteobacteria; genus JADJYF01. The sequence goes on along the minus strand of JANOXY010000625.1, from coordinate 8,207 downwards.
GTTCTTCCCTGCGTCAGCGCACGGGCAAGCCGCGCCTCGGCCTCGGTGAGTCCAAACATCTGCATAGCCTGTTTTGTCGTCAACGTTCTACGCCTGGTCGCGTCATTAACGAGCACCAGCACTTTTGCTGCTTGATGTAGGCGCGCAACAGGATGCTCGCTAGGCAGGCGCGCCAGAGTCACAGTGATCTTCTGGCTGTTTGTATTGCTTCCAAGGATCGAGATGCCAGCGGATACTCCGCGCTCGATAACCCGTTTGCGTGCGGCCTGAAGAAGCTCGTCGTCCGCCGTGCCCGTCGCGCGCACGATCCCGTGGCGCGTTTCAAGTCCGCGCCGTTCACGCAAAAACGAATCTGCGACGGCATTGCAGTAACAAGCTCGTCCCTGTGCATCTATCGCGATAACGCCGACCTCCGTGTGGTCAAGCGCGTAGGTGCTTACACGCTGGGCGTTCTGAAGAGCAGCGCTGCGTAGACTTAGGGCGACCGCGCGAACGAGATGAGGGATGATGCGATTGGCTTTCGAACATTCGTTTTCGGTGAATTGCCCCCTACCTTGGCCTCGCATCAAGGCGTAGTAGACATCACATTCAGCACTGCGCTGCAGGCTGCCGCCAAGCACGTAGCGCAGATTCTTTGGCAGTAGGTAGTCCTGGTAGTACTCGCTGCGCTTAACATATTGCTCATTAAAGTAACGATGACACACAAAAAGCTCGCCGGCAGGCAGACGTTCCACCAGTTGGCGGCGCGGATCGATGGCCCCGTAGTAGGCGGCATATTCGTCCAATGACTTGGAAGGCAGGTGAGGGCTGCCGTGGGTAAGCTGTGGCGCAGCGGCGCGAGGGTCCCAGCTGAAGAAATGAAAGCAATCGGCGCCGACCCAATCGGTGACGCTCTCCCATACTTTGGGCCAGCTTGCAGGCAGTAGCGCTGCGTCGTAAACAGCGTGGACTAATGAGTCATAGCTTGTGGTCATCGCGGCGAATCCATTTCACTTTCCATGATGCATGGTTGGCGACAAATTGCGGCTCGTTGTCGAAGCATAATGCGACCGCTTGCTAGCGGTCCGGAAGGAACGCCGAAGCGATTCGCCACGATCGTGATGTGTTCGACCGAAGGCAAGCCGTCGCGGACATATTCCTAGGTTTCCCAAGCATAGTTTAAAGAGACGTTACGGTAGCGCACAAATCTTTCCAGCACCCCCCACTGGTTGAGAGCTTGAGGACACGTTTTGCGCAATGGTCAGATAGCAGTTGCTAGCGCATATCCCGATGATGTCTTGCAATTCTCCTACGTCGACTCTCCTGAGCGTGTGGTTTTTTCCGCAGCTAGCAAAGGGGTTTTCTTTGTTGATGACTCCTTTTCCGGCCCTTCGGAAGCGTCGGCGGGCCGAGTGACGCGGTTTTGTCGGGCGGCGCGTTCGTCGTTGACTATCCCAGCGTCAGCGCTCCAGGCGTCCATGGTCGAACATTGTTTGCCGGATTTGCCCGAATAGGTCCCGGCGATGGCACGCGCCGTACAGACACGCATATTCCCGCGACCTACCTGGGTTCGACTGCCGGTTCCTCAGGCGCCTTCGTCATTGAGGGCGGCGCGAAGATAACGATACACAGCGTGCACTGCGACAACGGTGGATACGCGGTGCCGGATGCGGCCATCGCGGCAAACCCACTACGAGGGACTTTGGGCTTGGTATCGCAGTGGGTGGCGCGATGTCGGGGATGCAAACGCTGGCATCGGTATCACGAAAGTTTCCGGCGCTGGTTTGCAGGTCAACATCGCGGGAGAGATTACCCATCTTAGGATAGGCGCGGCCTCTGCCGCCTTGAGCGCCGAAGGCGAGGGCACCGTCAATATCAAGGAGGGTGTGGTGGTGCGCTTGGCCGGCGCCGCTGCCACATTCGTTTTTACCGCAGTCGGTTCGCTGCCGGCCACGTGCGGTACCTTGTTTGTTGGCGGCGCGGGCTCAAGGCTCATCGGCGGTGACGTTGTCGCCATCGCCATCGCCATCGCCATCGCCATCATCTCGTCTTTGATCGACGCGGTCGAAGGAAACGACGTCGACGCCAGATCAGGCTCCGCGACGGCGCGAAACGGCGGCCGCATTGAATCCGAACTTGGTGATTGTGTGGGTGAGGCCGGAACGCTCAGCGATAACGGCGGCAACGTTCTGCTGATCTCAATAATGGTTTTTCCGTCCAGACCGCGCCAGTCCCACTACCAGCGACGAACTCTGGACCGATAAGCGCCTGCGCCCTGCTGGGTTGGCACAACAAATCGTTACGGCACTGGTCCTGGTATCCGCGCATCAAGAACCAGCACACTTTGGGACTGTAGAGAGTAAGGAGAATTGCACGAGGCAGCGATGTCGGGCTGGTGAGCGGCGCGGGAAAATCGCATGCAGCGAACTAAACGAGAAGATATTCGACAACGCTGTCCCTACCATCTCTATCAACGTAGTAAGGAAACTCAAGAAACCCGCGTGGTGTCCTGGAGATTGGACTTGTACCGCTCCCATCACCGGTTTGGCTCTCGGGGTACAGCATTAGGAAGTGTCGTATGCAGCCGCCGGCAGCTCACTCGAAATCGAGATAACGACCACCAGGAAACCACCGCCCGGTGGCTTCCTTATGGCCTCGTTTCGACAAAAGTGCGTGACAGCGCGGACCAATATCTTCCGCAACTGCCCTGTATACGAAATCCTCGTTTTGTCATCGTCGAACGTCCCGCCGAAGGTACAGTGGGTTGATGGCAGATTTCGACCTCGCCTAGGGTGACTTGTGGCGATACTCCCAATCTGACAGCCTTGCACTTGGTAACGCAGACCTCACGCCCATTGCTGTGACCCAGCTGTCGGCATGCACCCGTACTGGGTCCTCGCTCAAAACCAGGCGCAGCAGCAAGGAAAGCAATTCATGGGAGCCAGCGAATCGGACCTCGACCAGCTAATCGCTGGGATCTACTCCGCTGTGCTCGACCCGTCCCGATGGGGTGCCTGTCTTGATCAGATATCGGCGCGGCTCGATGCTGGATCTGGCATTCAAGTCCTGGCCAATACCTGCGGGTTACCGGCGGTGGTCGTGTCGAGCAATATCGAGCCCGATGCCGGCCATCGATATCTCACCCGTTTCCGCACAGTCGACCCGTACATGAAGGGGATCAGCCAGGTCAAAGCGCCAGGCATCGTCGCGGGTAGCTCCGTCGTGCCCTATTCAGATCTGATGAAAGGCGAGTACTACAACGACTTCCTCAAACCGCAGAACCTTCACTGGCAGCTGTCCCTGATCTTTGAACTGGACGGGCTGCAGAGTAGTTATCTCACCTTCCAACGTGCCCGCGCAAAAGGCGATTTTTCGGAAGAGGATGCGCAATTTCTTGCGCGGCTGATGCCCCATCTCCGTACAGCCGTTCAAGTGCAACGCCAACTCCTGGTCAATCAGCGACACAGCCAGATGTTGGAATCGGCACTCGACGACCTGGAGCGGGGTGTTCTGATCATCGGCAGAGATGGCAAGGTGATCTACATGAACCGCACAGCGCAGACGCTGGTCCAGCGTGGGGCAGCGGTTTCGATCAAAGGCGGCCGCTTGCGTGCTACAGACCAGAGTGCAGATCGCGAACTGCGAGCGCTGATCGCTGCCTGCCACGCTGACGAACAATACGCAGAGCGGCGCGGCGGCGGGATCATAAGCCTGCCCGCTGCCGAGCAGTGCGATGGTTTGCGGGCCCAGGTGGCGCCGCTTTGCGGCGAAGTGGTGTTGGCAAGCGGCGCAGCGTCGCACCCTGTCGTCACCGTCATTCTCGCGAGTGTATTCAGACCGCCGGCAAACCGATCCGAAGCGCTGCAGCGGATCTACGCGTTCACACCAGCAGAATCGACCTGTGCGGTCTTGCTGGCCGAAGGTAGTTCGATCGACGAAGTAGCCGAAACCCTTGGCCTATCCCGCAATACCATCCGCGCCCATATGCGCAGTCTGTATTCCAAGACCAATACCCACCGTCAGGGCGCTTTGGTCGCCGCCCTTCACAGGGAGCTGGCCAAATCTGGAAGCGTTTTTATGCCGTGACCGCAGCTGCGTTCGAGATACAAAGGAATTTAAGGCTCAACAGCGGACGCAGAATATGGATGACGACCAGCTCATAGATCTCATTTACGAGGCGGCGGTTATCCCTGAAAAATGGCCAGTAGCGCTTGCCGCAGTGAGTTCGGCCGTCGACGGCGCCTTTGCGAGCCTGGTGACCATTCCGGCGCAGCTCGGCCCAACCGGCGACTCGAGCAAGGTCAATCAGATGCGTTGGACCGGCACGCCGCAAGCCGAGACGCTGATTGCTCAATTCTCCGAGGTTCGCGAGCCAGCGATAGTCAATTCGCGCGTCGCACGCGGTTACGCGCGGCGCCTGCCTGGGTTTTTCGACGACTTCGATCTCTTCGAGTCCCATGAGTTGGATGCAGATCCGTTCTATCGCGACTTTCTGCGCCCACGCGGCTATGGCTGGTTCGCTGGCACCATTATTGATTCCCCCACCGGCGATTCTGCGATCGTCAGCGTTGAACGAAGCTACGCGCGCGGTCCGATTGAGCCTGAGGCAAAAACAAGGCTCGACACATTTCGTCCCCATCTGGCACGCGCCGCTTTTCTGGCGCTTCGGCTCGGCCTGCAACGTGCGCGCGAGATGATAGACGCGCTCGCGCGGCTTGGGCTCGGCGCCGCTGTGCTCAGGCCGGGCGGAACAGTGCTGGTGGCAAACGCACTGTTCGAGGCTATGGAGTCCGACGTGGCGCGACTGTCTCGACGTCGGCTCGAATTGTGTGACGCCCGTGCGGACGATTTGCTTGCCCAGGCGCTGGCGCGCTTGCGGGCAGCCCACAGCGCTTCAAAAGGTGCGGTGCAATCCATTCCTCTGGCGGCTCAGGCGGGGTGGCCGCCGCTCATCATTCACATCATTCCGATCAAAGGCGCCGCTCACGAGATTTTCCAGCAGGCCGAGGCAGTTGTGATTGTCACTCGAGTCGAACCGCGGTTGGTGCCCAATGCCAGCGTGTTGCAAGGTCTTTTCGATCTGACACCAGCTGAAGCTCGTGTTGCCAGCCATCTGGGCAATGGCGACACGATAGATGAGATCGCGCAGAAGCTCGTGGTTTCCCCCCATACCGTGCGGGCTCAGGTCCGCGCCGTGATGGCGAAGACGGGCATGCATCGTCAAACCGATCTGGCACGGCTGTTGGCGGGTGCATCTCTCCTCGCCTGACGAGTAAGGGTTGGGGACTTAGATCGGGCAAGGTTCAGCACATCGGCATTGCCACATACGTGACTGCAGCCAGCGCCCGCAGGGCCGAAGCCCGCGCTTATCTCTCGGCCCGCGGCCGCAGCTTTCGTGGCACTTCGTCGCCGTCTTACCACTCATCAAGCCCGTCTAGTCTATTTGGACGATGACACCTCCCTTGGCCGCGTCGTAGTGTGCGCTTGGGGCACCCCCGATCTGCCGAATGTCTAGCAGCACCGAGGGAGCCCGCCGATCCGCGCTAGAAGATAAGAAAAAATACGAAACACGATGAGCTACGGACATGAGGCTCGAATCGAAGCGCTATTTACTGGGGGGATCCTTGTCAGGGGTGGGGGGCGCTATAGCTGCCACAGGCGCCAGTTTGGCGATGCCTTCAGTGTGCGCCGCCTTTACTGTTGACGGCTCACCGTCTCCAACCCACGCTTTTGATCAGCGCTCTTCACTTCCCCGCTCTCTCGGTCTCTCAACTCGTATCACGCCGACATGCATCCGCGCCGCGGTGGCGCAGGTGTTTACTTAGAAAAATAGGACGCGCTCCCCATGGCCACAATCAACGGCACCAATAACGACGACGTCCTGACCGGCACGACCGTCGCCGACGTCATCAACGGCTTGGACGGCAATGATGTGCTGTCGGGCTTGGGTGGCAACGACAGCTTGGATGGCGGTGCCGGTAACGATCACATGGATGGTGGTACAGGTAACGATACCTACGTGGTCGATGCCGCAGGCGACACGGTGTTGGAACTCGCCGGCGAAGGGACCGATCTGGTCAGAGCCTCGCTGAGCTATGTGCTGGGGGCAGAGCTCGAAAACCTGACCTTGACCGGCACGGCCAATATCGATGGCACCGGCAACAGCGCCAACAACCTCATCACCGGCAACGCGGGCAACAACCTGCTCGACGGTGGTACCGGCAATGACACCTTGGTCGGCGGCGCTGGTGACGACACCTATCTCGTCGACAGTGCTGGCGACGTGGTGACCGAGGCGGCCAGCGCTGGCAGCGACACCGTCAGGACCGGGCTCAATTATGTGCTCGCCACTAATGTCGAGAACCTCGTGTTGACCGGCAGTGCCAATGTCAATGCGACGGGCAACACGGCCAACAACACCATGATCGGCAATGCCGGCAATAACCTGCTGGATGGCAAGTCCGGGGCTGATCTCATGGCGGGCGGCGACGGCGACGACAATTACGTGGTCGACAACATCGGCGACGTCATCGTGGAGGGCAGCGGACTCAATGCCGGCACCGACGCGGTGACGAGCTCAATCAGCTTCGTGCTCGGTACGAACCTTGAGAACCTCATCTTGAGCGGCGCGGCGGCAATCACCGGCACCGGTAACGCCCAAGATAACGTCATCACCGGCAATACCGGGGCCAATGTGTTGGATGGCGGCACCGGCAACGATCAGTTGCGCGGTGGTACCGGCAACGATACCTACGTGGTTGATGCTGCCGGCGACACGGTGTTGGAACTCGTGGGCGAAGGCACCGACCTGGTGAGGGCTTCGCTGAGCTACGCGCTGGGCGCTGAGCTCGAAAACCTGACCTTGACCGGCACAGGCAATATCGACGGCACCGGCAATAGCGCAGCCAATGTCATCACCGGCAATTCGGGCAACAACCTGCTCGACGGTGGTGCCGGTAATGACACTCTGGTCGGCGGCGCAGGCGACGACACCTATCTCGTCGACAGTGCCACCGATGTGGTGACCGAGGCGGCCAGCGCCGGCACCGACACCGTCAGGACCGGACTCAGTTATGTGCTCGCCACCAATGTTGAGAACCTGGTGTTGACCGGCACTGCCACTGCCAACGCGACGGGTAACACGCTCAACAACAGCTTGACTGGCAACACCGGTAATAACCTGCTGGATGGTAAGACCGGCGCAGATCTCATGACCGGTGGCGACGGTGACGACAGTTACGTGGTCGACAACGTCGGTGACGTCATCGTGGAGGGCGGCGGCCTCAGCGCGGGCGCTGACACGGTGACGAGTTCGATCACTCTGCTGCTAGACACCAACCTTGAAAACCTCATCTTGAGCGGCACGGCGGCAATCAACGCCACCGGTAACGCATTGGATAACGTCATCACCGGCAATACCGGCGCCAATGTGTTGGATGGCGGCGCAGGTAATGATCAGCTGCGCGGTGGCGCAGGTAACGACACCTATGTGATCGATGCCGCAGGCGACACGGTATTGGAACTCGTCGGCGAAGGCACCGACCTGGTGAGGGCTTCGCTGAGCTATGCGTTGGGCGCTGAGCTCGAAAACCTGACCTTGACCGGCACGGCCAATATCGACGGCACCGGCAATAGCGTAGCCAATGTCATCACCGGCAATGCGGGCAACAACCTGCTCGATGGTGGTGCCGGTAATGACACCCTGGTGGGCGGCGCAGGGGACGACACCTATCTCGTCGACAGTGCCACCGATGTGGTGACCGAAGCGGCAAGCGCCGGTGCGGACACCGTCAGGACCTCCCTCAGCTACGTGCTCGGCACCAATGTCGAGAACCTGGTGTTGACCGGCAGTGCCAATGTCAACGCCACGGGTAACACGGCGATTAACAGCCTGACCGGCAACACCGGCAATAACCTGCTGGATGGCAAGACGGGCGCCGACCTCATGGCAGGCGGCGACGGTGACGACAGCTATGTCGTCGACAATAGTGGCGACATAGTGACCGAAGGCAGTGGCGCCAGCTCGGGCACTGACAGCGTGTCCAGCTCGGTGAGCTATGGTTTGGCTGCCAACGTCGAAAATCTGACTCTGACCGGCACGGCGGCAAACAACGCCACGGGCAATGACAGCAGCAATATCCTCACTGGCAACAGCGGTGCGAACGTACTCGACGGTGGTCTTGGCCTTGACCTGCTCATCGGCGGTGGTGGCAACGACACCTACATCG
>JANOXY010000624.1:0-4627 GCA_031418675.1 Pseudomonadota bacterium | reverse complement strand
CGGCACATGCGCGCATCGACAAAGGCGCGCGCGATCGGGAACTCGCTCATGTAGCCCCAGCCACCGAATAATTGCAGACAGCGATCCATCACCCGTCCCTGCAATTCCGTGGTCACCAGCTTGGCGGCCGCAGCATCGTTGGCGTCGAGCTGGGCATGCAGATGCAGTTCAACGCAGCGATCGACAAACACTCGCTGAGTCAGGATCTCGGCGTGCATGGCGGCGAGCTCAAAGCGCGTGTTCTGGAAGTCGGCCAGGGTTTGACCAAACATTTCGCGCTGGGCGACGTACTCCAGCGTCCAGCGTAGCGCCGCTTCGGCGCTCGCCACCGCACGAATGGCCTGAATCAGGCGTTCCTGGGCGAGCTGGGTCATGAGCATGGCAAAACCACCGCCCTCCGCGCCCAGCACATTACTTACCGGCACGCGCAGATCGCTGAAAAACAACTCGGCGGTGTCCTGGGCCTTACAGCCGATCTTTTCCAGCTTGCGGCCACGGGTGAAACCGGGCCTGTCGGTCTCAACCAGAATCAGGCTCACACCTTTGCCGCGCGCTTTGGGATCGGTCTTGCAGGCCAGCAGCAGAAGATCCGCGCTGTGACCATTGGTGATAAAAACCTTCTGGCCGTTGATGACGTAGTCATCCCCATCACGCAGCGCCTGGGTGCGCATGGCCTGCACGTCGCTGCCACCGGAGGGTTCACTCATGCCGAGTGCCGCCACCACCGCGCCGCTCGCCATGGCAGGCAGCCAGCGCTGCTTTTGTTCTTCGCTGCCAAAATCCACCAGATAGGGCGCGATGATGTCGGACTGCAGATAAAACGTCGGGCCGGTGGCGCCGGCCTGGGCGAATTCCTCGACCAGGATGGTGCTGTGGAGAAAATCCCCGCCCATGCCACCGTAGGCCTCGGGCACGTTGCAACACAGCAGACCGAGCTCACCGGCCAGGGTCCACAGCGCGCGCGGCACCTGACCGGCATGTTCCCAATCCAGATGGTGGGGCGTGACGTGCTCGGCGATGAAGCGTTGCACGGTGGTGCGAAACAACTCGTGTTCGGGGCTGAAGATGGTGCGCGGGATCATGGACTCAACGCCCTGCCCAATTGGGTTTGCGCTTTTCGGCAAACGCCGCTGCGCCTTCGCGTGCATCGGCCGAAGCGATCACTGGCCCGGTAATGGCCTGCTGACGGGCAAACATGTCGTCCAAAGGCCAATCGCGCTGTTCGACGATCACACGCTTGCTGGCCGCGACTGATAAAGGCGCGTTGGCGATGATGCGCGCCGCCAGGCGTTTTGCCTCGGCCAGTGCGCCGCCGGGCTCGGTGAGAATATTCACCAGACCAAACGCCGCGGCGCGCTCGGCGTCGATCATGTCGCCGGTCAGGGCCAGTTCCATGGCGATACGCGGTGGAATGAGCCGCGGCAAACGCAACAATCCACCGGCGCCCGCAGCCAGACCTCGTTTGACTTCGGGAATGCCAAACTGCGCATTGCGTGCCGCCACCGTCAGATCGCAGGCCAGCATGGCTTCGCAACCACCGGCCAAGGCATAACCTTCGACGGCCGCAATCAGCGGTTTGCGCGGCGGGGTGAAGGCTATGCCCATCAAACCGCGACCTTCGATGCGGATCTGTTCACCGCGCAGGAAAGCTTTCAGATCCATGCCCGAACAGAAGGTGCCACCGGCACCGGTCAGGATGCCAACGCGCAGATCATCGCGTGCATCGAGGGCGTCGATTGCCTCGCACACACCGATCGAAACGGCGCGATTCACAGCGTTTTTTGCTTCAGGTCGATTGATGGTGATGATGACCAGACCATCTTCGTACTCGACTAAAACTTCAGGCATGGCGGGCGTCTCGCTCACAGCATGGCTTCCGCCACCACCCGCAGTTCGGCGGCGCTGCTGGCGGAAATGATCATGGTGCCGATCTCGCCGCGATTACCAGCCGCTTTCCAGCGCGTGAGCTGTTCGCGAATGTGTTCCGGTGGGCCGACCAGGCAACACTCGTCGATGTAACTGTCGGGCACTGCGGCGGCCGCTTCTTCCTTGCGGCCGGCCAGATAGAGATCCTGAATGGTGGCCGCGTCATCGGCGTAACCAAGGCGACGGGTGTAGTCGTTATAAAAATTCTTTTCGCGCGCACCCATGCCACCAATGTAGAGCGCAAAATTATCCTTGAGCCGGTTGCGGCAGGCCTGCAGGTCCGGGCCCATGGCCATGCGCACAAAGGGTGCGAAGTCGAAGGTCTTCATGCTCTTGCCACCACCGGCCTTGGCAAAACCCGAGGCCAGCGCGTCGCTGAACATTTCCGGACGATCGGGATTCACCCAGATCATGAAACAGCCGTCGGCGATCTCGGCCGCAGTGTTCACGCCTTTTTCCGTCGCCACCCCCATGTAAATGGGCAATTTGGGATTGCCGTGCAGGATGCTCTTCAGCGGCTTGCCCAAACCCATGCTGCCGGGCCCACGGTAGGGGATCTGGTAGTGCTCGCCCTGGTGGGTGAGCGGTTCTTTGCGCTCCAGAATCTTGCGAATGATGGAAATGTATTCGCGAGTGCGTAGCAGCGGCTTGCCATAGGGTTGCCCGTACCAGCCTTCAATAACCTGCGGCCCCGATGGCCCGATGCCGAGCATGAAGCGGCCACCGGAGAGCTGATCGAGGGTCATGGCTGTCATGGCTGTCATGGATGGTGTGCGGGCCGCCATCTGCATGACCGCGGTGCCGGCCTTGATGCGTTTGGTCTGGGCCAGGATCCAAGCGATGGGTGTGACTGCGTCCGAGCCCCAGGCTTCTGCGCTCCACACCGAGTCATAACCGAGGCTTTCGGCCTCGAGGATCAGGTCGAGCGGCATTTTGATGTGCGCGCCGGAGTAACCGAAAACCATACCGAGTTTCATGGAGTTTGCCCTTTGAATAATGAGTGATGTTGCCGCGCGCGCGGCTGTTGGGTGCTGGTCGTCGCTCAGCGTATCTCGTTCAGGATCTCGCCGAAGGCTTCGATCACTTCCAGACATTCGGTGCGCGAGGGATAGTGCTGGCCGGGATTGATCGGATTACGGGTGCGTATGCACAGCCAGTCGGGATTGACCTGCTCTTTCATCTCGCCCATGCGATCGACCCATTTCTGTTTGTCGCCGAGGCACAGGAACATGCTTTCCACTTGATCGAGCATGTCGGTCGCTGCGGCATCGGGCGAGAGGCCCTTTTCGGCGTAGAAGCTCCACTCGCGCACCCAGCGATGGCCATGTTTGGCCCGCACGTTTTTGTCACTGCTCAACCAGCCTTCAAAACCGATGGTGATCTGGAAATCTTTTTTGTCGCGCGCCGCTGCACGCGCACGCATGTCCTGCACGGCCGGCGCCAGTTCCTTGATGGCTGGCGGGAACCACAAACACCAGCCTTCGTAGTCCAGCGCGCGTTGCATGGCCTTGGGTGCGAAGGCTCCGATCCAGATGGGCGGACGCGGCTTCTGGTAGGGATGGGGTGTCAGGCGCACACCCTCGTATTGGAAATACTTACCCTGATAATTAAATTCGTCCTGGGTCCAGGCCCCGACGATGCAATCCATCACTTCTTCGAAGCGTGCACCGCGGCCTTCGAAGGGCACACCAAAACATCGAAAATAATCCTGGTGATATCCCACGCCGGCACCAAACACCAAGCGACCGCGACTGAGGTTGTCGATGGCCGACAGGGTTTCGGCCAGATGGATGGGGTGATGGAAGGTCGGCTGGATGACCGTCGAAGCAATCTGCACATGTTTGGTCTGGGCCGCCAGCACCATCATTAAGGACGTTGCATTCGGCCACCAGGTCTCGGGACGTTGATGGCGCTCGGGTACCCACAGGCCATCAAATCCGACCTTCTCGGCCAGCACACCTTCGGCGATGCAATGGTCCATGGCATCGGCCACTTCGTCGGGCTTGGGCTGGGTGGTCTGGTCGTAAACACCGAAGTGGGTGTCCGGCATGAAGGCGATTTTCATGGAAGGGTGGTTCTCCGATGTGTACCCACCAAGGTCTGTGGGTGATTAGCGGTGTTGTAATGGGCTCCGGATTGTACCCGAGGCTCGCCGCGCCCGGGCCTGCTTCAGTCGCCCGCCGGCACCTTGTGCATGATGTTGTCGGCGGTGGCGCGGATGTGGCGCGCCATGAGCTGCTCGGCGCGTGCACTGTCCCGCGCCAGGGTGGCCTCCATCAGATCGTAGTGTTCGTCGGCCACGGCGCGAAAGGCGGCGCTCTCCTGCAATGAGTAGCGGCGATAGCGCTTGGATTGATCCTGGAGCAGGTGCCGGAAACGCTGTAACCAATGGGACTGACAGGCAGCCACCAAAGCATCGTGAAAAACACGATTGGCCGTCTCCCACTCGTCGAGCAGAGCAGCGCTGGCCTGGACCAGGCGCCCATCAACCTTGGCCAGACAATAGTGGGCAGCGACGATATTGGCTTCCCAGGCTTCATCGCCGGCCGCAATGGCGCGGCGCAGGGCATCACACTCGATCAGCACGCGGGTTTCGGTAATGTCGCTCAGATCACGACGGGACAACAGCGCGACGCGATAACCGCGGTTTTCAATGGCGGTGACAAAAGTATCCGTGGCCAGTCGCGACAGTGCTTCGCGG
>JANOXY010000623.1:0-16277 GCA_031418675.1 Pseudomonadota bacterium | reverse complement strand
CACGTCGACGTCCCAGATGTCCATGGGCTGAATACCATCATTGATCCACTGCGCCATGACATGGCCAGCGCCACCGCCGGACAGTATGCCCAGCGAATTAAAGCCGCAGGCCACAAAAAGCTTGTCGATGTAGGGCGCACGACCCATCAGATAATTGTGATCGGGTGTGAATGATTCCGGGCCACAAAAAAACTGGCGGATGCCGGTTTCGAGCAGAATGGGTAAACGCTGCATGGCGCGCTCGATATAGGGTTCCATGCGTTCCCAGTTGGGCTGGATCTCGTCGAAGCAGAAATCCTTGGAAATACCGTCCACAGCCCAGGGCGCTGCGATGGGCTCAAAAAAGCCCAGCAGGATCTTGCCCGCTTCTTCGCGCGCATAAGCGGCGCGGCCCGGGTCGCGCAGGATCGGCAGCTTGTTGTGCAGGCCGGCGATAGGCTCGGAGATCAGGTAGTAGTGCTCGGCGGCCTGGAGCGGCAGATCGATGCCGGTCATGAGGCCGAGATCGCGCCCCCACATACCCGGACATAGCACTACCACCTCGGCGTGGATCTCACCTTGCTCCGTACGCACACCGACCGCCCGTCCTTTGTCAGTGATGAGGCCGGTCATGGCGCAGTGTTCAATAATTTTCACGCCCAGCTGGCGCGCACCCTTGGCCAGCGCCTGGGCAACATCGGCGGGATTGACGCGGCCATCGTTGGGAAAGTGAAAGGCCGCCACAAGGTCGTCGACATACGCGAGCGGAAATAGATCGCGCACCTGGGCTGGCGTGATTTCGTGATTTTCCACGCCGAAGGTGCGTGCCATGGCGCAGCCACGACGCATCTCTTCCGCTTTGTCATGGTCCATGGCGAGTTGTACCGAACCACAACGCACGAAGCCCGTGGCCTGGCCGGTCTCGGCTTCGAGATCCTGATAAAGCTTGAGCGAATAGGTGGCGAGCTTGGTCTGGGTCTCAGTATCGCGCAGGGTTGTGACGAGGCCAGCCGCATGCCAGGTGGTGCCGCAGCTGACCTGTTTACGTTCCAGTATCACCACGTCTTGCCAGCCCAGACGCGCGAGATGATAGGCCGTGGAACAGCCAATAACACCGCCACCGACAACAACGGCGCGGGCATGGGTGGGTAGCGGTGAGCTCATGGTCTTGACCTGTGATGATGGTTTGCTGCGTTTTGCGGCGAGTGTTTACGCGCGTGCCGCGCAACGCGCCGTTGATACTATAATCGACGGCCGTCCCCTCAAAGATTCCCGGCCAGCCCCACGCGATGTCGACCTATTCCTGGATCCTGCTGGCGAGTGTGGGTGGCAGTGTGCTGAGCGCCGGCGCGGCGGGTACTTATCTGCTGCTGCCCAGCCGGGTGCGCGATCACACCCTGACCTATCTGATCAGCTTCGCGATCGGCATGTTGCTCGGGGCGGGGTTCCTGCATCTGCTGCCCGAAGCCCTGGCCCAGCGCAGCGACAATATTCAAGGCCTGATGGCCACTGCGCTACTCGCCATCATGGTGTTTTTTCTGCTTGAGAAGGGCCTGGTGTGGCGCCACCATCACCACAAAGAACACGGCGCCGCCGAGGCCTGCCACGAGGCACCCGCCGGCACTCTGATTCTGGTCGGCGACGCTTTCCATAATTTTCTCGATGGGGTTTTGATTGCCACGGCCTTTGCCGCCGATTTTAATCTTGGTGTGGTCACTTCGCTGGCGATCATTGCCCACGAAATTCCCCAGGAACTGGGGGACTTCGCCATTCTCCTGCACAGCGGCTACACACCCAGGCGCGCTTTTCTGTTCAATATGCTGAGCTCGGTGACCATGATCGCGGGTGCGACCCTGGCATGGTTTTCGATGGACCTGGTGGCCGGCATGATTCCGTATTTCCTGGCATTCACTGCCGCAAGTTTCATCTACATCGCGGTGTCGGATTTGATGCCGACCTTGAACAACAAGATCGGGCTGCGCGATACCGTCATCCAGGTCACCTTGATCGGCCTGGGTCTGACCTTGAACTTCCTCGTACACGATTGAGCCAAGCGTCAACTTCGCGTTAGCATCCCAACGTCGCTAAAATTCAGACCAGCCACCGCCAGCATGTCGCACTTTTTACCATCGCTATGGACCGCCCGTCGTCACGGCGCGCGGATCGTGGCGCTGTTGCTGGCGGCCCATCTTGCGCTGTTTGCCCACGTCATTGGCCATGACTACCCCCAGGATGCCGATCAGGGGCATGGTGTGTGCAGTCTGTGCGTGGCCGCCCAGCATCTCGACCATGGTCTGGCCAGCGCGCCACTCGCGCTGCCGCTTGCTGCGCGGGTGTCACCCGCACAGCTACGCACCACGCTTGTTTATTTCGGCCCGGCCCGGGCTGCGTTCCAGGCGCGCGCCCCACCGCTTCACCTCCCGTCCTAGTTCATCCGTCGCCACGCACTGCGTCGCTTCTGGCGCGCACGTAGGCGGTTCTTGATGTGCCGAGTCACGCCCAAGGTGCTGCTCGGTTGATGGGAGTTGATCATGAAACTATTTTTTCCGCGCCTGCTCGGCGCGAGTCTGTTAATTGCCCTGAGCGCCGGCCTGCAGGCCGCTGAAAGCGCCGATCAGAAGCTTGATACCTTAGTCGTCACCGCCGTGCCCACCCACGGTGGAGAATCCCACCTCGCCCAACCCGCGATTGTCATCGCCGATGAAGATCTGCGGCGTAAACAGGTGGCGACCCTGGGCGAAACCTTGAACCGCGAACTCGGTGTGAGTTCGACCTCGTTTGGCGCCGGTGCCAGTCGTCCACTGATCCGCGGACTGGGCGGGGAACGGGTCCGGATCCTGCAAAACGGCATCGGCGCGATGGATGCTTCGGCCTTGAGTGACGATCACGCGGTCAGCGTCGATCCCCTGGTCGCCGATCAGATCGAGGTGCTGAAGGGCCCGGCGACCTTGCTCTATGGCAGCGGCGCCATCGGCGGCATCGTCAACGTTGTTACGCGCAACATTCCGACGCGACTGAGCAGCAGCCCGCGCGGCAAATTTGATTTCAGTTATGACGAAACCAGCAATGGCTTCGGCGGTGGCGGTACGGTTGATGCGGCCCATGGCCCCTTGGCGGCGCATATTGATGGTTTAAAACGCAGCACTTCCAGTTACGACATTCCCGGTTTTTCTGTGCTCAATCCCGCGCCGGGTGCGCGCCGTGGCCGGCTCGCGAACAGTGACACCGAGAACAATAATGTCACCGGCGGGCTGTCTTACATTGGCGAGCGCGGTTATGTGGGCTTCGCCATCAATCATTTTGACTCCATCTACGGCATTCCCGGCGACGAGCCTCGTCGCATTGCCCTCGACCAGGATCGTTATGACGTCGCCGCTGAACTGAAGCATCCCTTGCCGGGCTTCAGTCAAGCGCGGGTGCGCATGGGCCATAACGACTATAGCCATCAGGAGCTGGAACCCGATGGTGCGGTCGGGACCACGTTTTTAAATGACGAATACGAAGGGCGTTTTGAGCTGAGCCATGAACCCGTGGCTGGCCTCGAAGGTGTGGTGGGTGTGCAGGTTCAGCATCGCGATTTTGCTGCGGTCGGTGAGGAACAATTAACCCCGCCGGTGCAAGGCCGCGCGATTGGCGTGTTCCTGCTCGAAGAGCGTGACCTCGGGCCCTTGCATCTCGAGTTCGGGGCGCGTTACGAGAACTCGCGCAACAGCCCGGAAATAGCCGCCAATCCGCGCACCGAATTTAACCTCTACAGCGTCTCCAGTGGAGCGGTCTGGCATTTCCTGCCGGGTTATGGCGCGGGCTTGTCTTTCACCCGTGGCCAGCGTGCGCCAAGTTTTGGCGAGCTCTACAACAATGGTCCGCATGATGCGACCAATAGCTTCGAGCGCGGCGACGCCAGCCTCGGCGAAGAAACCGCCAATTCGCTGGATTGGTCCTTGCACAAAGAAAGCGGGCGCTGGCAGTGGGCGCTCAATCTGTTTGCCAACTACATGGAAGATTTTATCTACACCCGCAGTGTTGATGGGGATGGCGACGGGCTGGCCGACAATCTAAACGAGGAGGGGCTGCCGGTTGCTTCCGGAGATGGTTTCCTGTTGCTGGCCTATGACCAGGCCGATGCGGTGTTCTATGGCGCCGAAGTTGAGATCGGTTATGGCTTGGTGCGCGATTCAAGCTGGGGTGAACTCGATGCGCGCCTGTTCAGCGACTACGTCCGTGGCCGCTTGACCGACGGCGATAATTTGCCGCGCATGACGCCCTTGCGGTTTGGCGGTGGGCTTGATTATCGCTGGCGGCAGTGGGGTGCGGATTTCAATGTGCGGCGCAGTGCCGCACAAGGTGCCAGCGCGCCACTTGAAACCGGCACTGACGGTTACACGCTGGTCGATCTGGGCGTCAGCTATGTCGTGAAGGCTGAACGCGTTGAATACATCGTCTCGGCGCGGGGTAACAATCTGCTCGATGAAGAGGTGCGCTATCACACTTCTTTGTTGAAAGAAGTTGCGCCGCAGCCGGGGCGTAGTGCGTTTTTGAGTCTGCGCGTGAATTTTGAGTAGAGGATCTCGCGCTTACGGCGTCAGCGCATCCATCGCCCACAAATGCTGAGCCGCATAAGCGCGCCACGGTCGCCAAGCCTGCGCGCGCGCCAATAACTGTGTGGCATTCGGGCGTAATCCTTGATCGTCGGTCAAAGCGCGTAACAAGCCGATGTCACTGGCGGGAAAGGCATCGGGTTCACGTAGCACACGCATGGCAATGTAGTGGGCGGTCCATGGCCCGAGGCCAGGCAAAGCGAGCAACTGGGCGATGGACGCGTCCAATGTCGGGCCACGTTCCAGTAGCGTTTTGTCTGCGGCGATGCGCGTGGCGAGACTCGCGACCGCCGCGCCACGTCGTCGCGGCATACCGAGGCTCGCGACGTCAGCATCAGCAAGCATGGCTGGCGTTGGAAATACGAAGCGCAAGGGTTCATCGTCAGCGGCCGCCAGCGGTGTGCCCCAGCGTGCCACCAGTCGCCCACCGAGATCCCGCGCTGCGCGCACACTGATCTGCTGACCCAGGATCGCGCGCACCGCTTGTTCGAAACCATCGACGCTGCCCGCCACCCGCAGGCCGGGTCGGCGCGCGAGCAAGCTTTTCAGAAACGGGTCACAGCCGAGATGGGCAACGATCGGCGCCGGATCGGTATCGAGATCAAACGCGCGTCTGACCGGCGCTATCAAGGCCGCCAATGCATCGTCGTCGTGGGGTGTGAGACTCAGCCTCAGCGCATCATCGGCGACGGGCTGCAGACTGAGACGACCGACATAATCACCACAGCGCACGGTGCGCCGATAACAATCACCGTCGACCTGCTCAACGCCGGGCAAGGCGCGCGCGCCATGGAAGATCAGAAAAAAATTCCAGTCAAAAGGTGGTGTGTAAGGCAGCCGCGCGCACGGCACGCGGTCGCGCGACTGCGTGGTCACTAGCGGGTCACTTGCTCAAAAGCATGAGCCATGCGTAATACGACGTCGTCCTCACCATGGCGGCCGGTGAACATGATGCCCACCGGCAGACCATCGGATATGCCAGCGGGTACGCTCATGGAAGGATGGCCGGTGGCGTCGAAGGGGGATGTGTTGCCGGTCATGTCCAGCGCGCGAGCCATCATCACCTCCAGACCCGCGTCGGGCGGTGGAATGCGGTGGGCCTTCATCGGCGTTGTGGGCATGACCAGGAGGTCGTAACTGCGCAACACGTCGTCATAGGCGGCGCGCAACACCGGCACGAGGTTGTGGGCCTTGGCTGAATAATAGTGGCCGTAACGGCGACGCATGGCGAGGCCAAATAACATGACGGTTTTGACTGTGACGGGATAATCGTCGGCGCGTTCACGGCGCGTGCGGCCGTAGAACTCGATGGCGCCCAGCGAAAAATGGCCACGCACATTCGGCCCGCTCGCCCCTTGGTCGGTAAAGGTTGAGAGGGTGTTATCCATCATGCTGCTGAACATGATGGCCGGGCCCTGCACGTGCATGGGAATCGAGACGTCATCAACCACCACGCCGGCTTCACGCAGGCGCAGGGCCTGCGCACGCACCATGGCATCAACGTCGGCTTGTGCACTGGGTGAACCAAATCCTTCGCGCACGATGCCGACGCGTAAGCCCTGCACACCCTGCGCCAGCGCGCTCACATAGGGTTTGCTTTGCAGGCCGGCAAACTGGCGGGGATCGCGGCCGTCGTCGTAACCGGCCAGCACTTCCAGCAACAACGCACAATCGGCGCTGCTCATCGCCATCGGGCCGAGGTGGTCGACTGATTGTTCGATGGGTGCTGCGCCGGTGTAGGGCACCAGGCCATAGGTCGGCTTGAGGCCACACAGGCCAGAAAATGATGCCGGCATACGCACCGAACCGCCCTGATCGCTACCGATCGCCAGATCCGCTTCGCCTGTCAGCAAGAGCGCCGCACAGCCGCTGGAGGAGCCGCCGGTCATGTAGTCGGGATTACGTGGGTTGCGCACCGGCCCCGTCGCAGACGTATGGCTGCCACCGGAGAAGCAGAAGTTTTCACAGGTGGCTTTGCCTACGATTTCTGCGCCGGCATCGAGGACGCGGGTCACGACGGTCGCGTCTTCATCGGGCATGAAACCTTCCATCACTTTTGAACCGTTCATCATCGGCAGCCCGGCGACGCCGATGTTGTCCTTGATGACAACGCGTTTGCCCGCCAGCTTGCCGTTGAGCGCGCCCTTGATAGAGCATTTCCAGTACCAGGCGTTATAGGGATTGTCGGCGGCGCTGGGCGCATGACCTGGTCCGCGCGGATATTTGACCGGCAGGCGCGGCGCTTGCATCGCTGCGATAAGCTTGAAGTTGTCGGTCAGCCCAGCCATGAAGCTGGCATACATGTCGAGTTCGGTATCCGATAGCGACATGCCGAAGGTATCGGCACAAGCACGTAGCTCGGAGCGGGTGAGTGGTGGAACGGCGGGTGAGCTAGACATGGGTTCTCTCCTGTGGTGCGCTGCGTCTGGGTGCCGGGCGTGATAACAACATAACTCAATCGCCACGTGTCAGCCTAAGCAAAACAAGCGTGCTTGGCGCGAATTTCGCGGGCCAGCTCATGCTCGAAGGCCAGGGCTTAAAAACAGGGAAGGGGATGACGCGACCAGGCATACTCGATCTTGAAGCGTCCGGTTTTGGCGCCGGCAGTTATCCCGTTGAGGTGGGCGTGGTGCTGCCAGATGGGCGCAAGTATTGCTCGCTGATCCTGCCGGCATCCGACTGGCTGCACTGGGACGACAAGGCAGAACAGCTGCACGGTATTAGCCGCGCTGTGCTCGCCAGCCATGGTCGCGCGGTGCGTGAGGTGGCCGACGATCTGAATACCCTGATCGACGGGGGCACGCTCTACAGTGACGGTTGGGTGGTGGACAGCCCATGGTTGAATCGGCTGTTCTATGCCGCCGGCGTGACGCCCCGCTTTCGCCTAAGCCCGCTCGAGATGATCCTCGACGAAGCGCAGATGGTGGCCTGGCATAAGTTCAAGGACACCGTCCTGGCCGAACACGCCGATGCGCGTCACCGCGCGAGTTTTGATGCGTTTGTGATCCAGGAGACCTATTGGCGCACGCGTAATGCGCGCTGACTTCAATGCAGATCCGGTGCGCGCCAGAATTCGCGACGATCGACCGACGGCACGCGGACTTCGAAGCTGCGCCCTTCACGCTGCAGGGTCAGGGGAATTTCACAACCCGCAGTGCCCTGCGCCCACACCGAGCGAAACAGGCTCGCAAGCCCGCTGACCGAATGGCCACCCACTTCGAGGATCACATCACCGCTGCGCAAGGCCGTCTGTGAGGCCGGCGCATCGTCGTACACACCGGCCACCAGCAACTGTGCGTCAACTTCCGAAACGAACATGCCCAGCCACGGCCGCGCTGGTTTTAAGGTGCGGCCATAACTCAGCAGCTCGTCCATGATCGGCTTCAGCAGATCAACCGGCACACACATATTGCCCTCCTGGCCGGTCATCTGCGGCAGCACCTGTTCGATGTACAGCGAGCCGATACCGCACAAACGACCGTCCTCGCCGAGCAAGGCCGCACCGCCCCAGTTGGGATGGGCAGGCGTGGTATAGATCGCTTCATCGAGCACATATTCCCAGTAACCGGCAAATTCGCGCTTGGCTGCGATCCGGGCTTTCAGCGCATGGGCGCGGCCACCACAACCCGCCAGCACCACTTCCTGCTGCAGGCGCAGGTCATTGATGCTACCGAGCTCAAGGGCCGGCAGGTCGAGACTGCCTAGTGCCTGCACCAGTCCGAAACCACTTTCATAGTCGTAACCCACCACATCGCCCCGCACAGCGCGACCGTTGTTACCGATAACCCACGCTTCGTTGGCCTCGGTGATGAGATAACCAATGGTCAGCACCAGGCCGCGTTCACCGATCACTACCCCATGGCCGGTGCGCTCAGTGCCGAGGATGTTGGCGGTGAAGGCATCTTCGGGGATACGCGTGCGCAGCGAGACCACCGCCGCCAGCGTCTGGTCAAGATCGTAGGCGACGTCGGCGGGCTTGGGCCGCAGGGCTGTCGGAATACTGGGATCGGTTTGTTCGCTCATGGGGACGTCCGAGTCGTGATGTCCGTCGTTATACTCCAAATTGACGGCGCGCAGAAATCGCCGGCGACACATCTAGCGACATCATTTACGAGGGCACGATGAACACAGGTCAGCAAGATACGACGAGCGTGCGCCTCGCCGAACTTATTGCCGGCAGCAAACGTATCGTTGCGTTTACCGGAGCGGGTATCAGTACCGAATCGGGTATTCCCGATTTCCGTAGTCCCGGTGGTATCTGGTCGCGTATGCAACCCATCGATTTCCGCGACTTCATGGGCTCGGCCGACATGCGTCGTGAGGCGTGGCGTCGCAAGGCCGTTATCGATCGCGATTTTCACCAGGCCACACCCAATCGCGGCCATCGTGCGCTGGCGGCGCTGGTCGAGCGTGGTGTGATGCGCGCCATCATCACGCAAAACATCGACGGCCTGCACCAAGCCGCCGGCGTGCCCGCCGAGCAGGTGGTGGAACTCCATGGCAATGGCACCTACGCGACCTGTCTGAGCTGCGGACTGCGCTACGAGCTGGCGCCGATCATGGCGGCTTTTGCGCGTGATGAGACCTTACCGGTATGTGATGAATGTGGTGGCATCATCAAAGCTGCCACCATCTCCTTCGGCCAGGCCATGCCGCAGGCCGCCATGGCGCGCGCCCAGGCCGAGACCCTCGCCTGTGATTTATTCATCGTGCTCGGCTCATCGCTGGTGGTGTATCCCGCCGCCGGTTTCCCAGCCCTGGCCAAGCGCCGTGGCGCGCGGCTGGTAATCGTCAATCGTGAGCCCACCGATCAGGACAGCAGCGCGGACCTGGTAGTGCACGACGAGATCGGCGCGACCCTCGGCAATGCCGTCGGCGTCCTGTAGGTGCGAATTCATTCGCACATTTTTTTTCACCCATGGGGGTGTGATGGGGCGAAATGAATGTGCGAATAAATTCGCACCTACATAGTAGACGGATCGGTTCAGCTCCTGGCCTTCACCAGCGGTGAACTGTTTTTGTCTATCCAGCCGGTGGCAATGCCGGCGCTGAAACCGCGGTCGACGATCAAATCGCGACCGTTGATGAAGCTGGACGGGCCGGTTGCGAGGTATTTCACGACTTCGGCAATTTCCCCCGGTTCTGCGGCGCGTCCAATGCCATCGATCACCCAATCGAGCTGACCGCTGCCGGCCTGCTCCTTAAAATCCGGTAACAGCGGAGTTGCGACCGGGCCGGGACTCACGCTGTTACAGCGCAAACCACGGGCCAAAGCCGGACCCGCCAGCTGCATGGTGTAAACCACCACGCATTCTTTGCTGAAGTGATAGGCCACGTTGCCGTCCATGGGATAGTTTGCGCACCACTCGAGGCCCGCCGCATAACTCGGTGTGGCCAGCAACGCGGTGATGTCTTTCAGATGACGCGCCCAGTTAAAACCGGCAATGGAGGCGACGTTGACGATTGCACCGCCACGTTGAATGCGATCGAGCAAGGCTTGGGTGATATGGCGTAAGCCCAGCGTGTTGACCCGCATGATCAGCTCGGGCGCGAGCGTGCCGGGCAAGCCGGCGATATTCAACAAGGCATCTATCGGGCCGTCGATGGCCGCTACGGCCGCGTCGATCGAAGCTGGATCAGCCATGTCGCAGCGCAGAGCCTGGCTGACCGTGGCGGTGATCGGTTTGATGTCGAGGGCGATGACCTGATCGCCGTCGGCCTGATGTTGTGCGACGGCCGCAGCACCGATGCCCGACGCTGCGCCGGTGATGACGATGCGTTTACCCGCCATAACGATTGTCTCCCCTAAATTCGTTGTGCTGGAACTTGAATTGCGTAAGCGCGCCAGGATCAGGCGTAACGACGCATCACCGTTTCGGCGAAGGCGCGCATCTGGCCGACCGGATCGCCGGTCACCTGAAAGGCAAAATGGGTCAGGCCAGCCGCTTCCAGGGCGCGGATGTTGGCGATGATCTGATCGGGCTCGCCGATCATGGCGGCGGTGCTGGCGATCTCGGCGGTCAGGTAGTCGCGCTCTTCAGGTCGTGTATAGACCAGATGACCCTCGTGCAAAATCAAATGGCGCCGCTCCAGCGGCAGGCTCGCGACATAGGCACGGTAGCGTTCGACGAGGTCGGCGATCTTGGGGCTGGAACGCAACAAGCCACCGTCCCATTCACACATCACATGCAGCAGATTGGTGATGAAGGGGCCAACACTGTGCAACACCCGTGCGCTGTCGGCCGCTTCACCGGGGCGCAGGATTTCGAGCGGCGTGATGGCCTTGCTCGGGATCAGGGCGGGGTTGCGGCCGGCCTTGAGCGCTGCCCCATCGATGATTTTGCGGTTGGCGCTGAGACTCTCGGGGGTGGGAAACCAGGTTAGATGGGCATCACACTCGGCACCGCAATAAGCGAGTGTTTTCTCACCAAAGGCCGACAGGGTGAGCGGAATGTGGTGATCGAGATTAATGAAGCCATCGTGGGCGTGCAGAAGTTGGATGAGATGGCTTTCACCCTCGCTCTCGTGCAGGGTTTCCTCGCCGCGCAAGAGTGCCTGGATAGTGCGGATCTCACGTTTCATGCGGCCCAGCGGCACGGGCTGCAGACCCATGGTCAGGCGTGCGGTATTACCGTTGCCCACCCCCAGTTCAACGCGCCCGGGCGCGAGTTCGGCCACGCTTGCAATCGAATGGGCGATGACCGGTGCCATGCGCGTGGTCGGTACCGCGACGCCAGTCGCGAGGCGAATACGGCGGGTCTCACGGGCCGCCACTGCCATGGTCGCGTAGACATCGGAGTAGATCATCTGAGAATCAAAGAACCAGGCCTGATCAAAGCCCAGGGATTCCGCCAGCGCCACCAGATCGTAGTCCCCGATGCGCGAAGTAAATGCGACGCCAAATTCCATGTGTTGCTCCCCGAATGATGCTGCTGGACGTGGTGGGCATTGTACGTGCCTTCTGTGCCGACCACGCTGCTACGCCGGTTGTAGGTCCGAATTTATTCGGACATGGGACCGAATGTCCGAATAAATTCGGACCTACAGATCGAGCGGGCGATCGGCGATGGGGACGACCCGGTATAGTGGGCCATCCCAGCAGTTTCCGTACGCACTATGAATACAACCGTCCTCGATCCCGCGCGCGAATTCTACGTCAGCCTTGCGACCTACCGTCGCGACGGTCGTGAAGTGTGTACACCGGTATGGATTGCCGAAGCGGACGGCGCATTTTATGTCTTCAGTGCGCCGGCTGCTGGCAAGGTTAAGCGCATCCGTTTAAACGGGCAGGTCAAGCTCGCCGCCTGCACGGTGCGTGGCAAAGTTACGGGGCCGTGGCGGGCCGCCAGCGCCCGTCTGGTGGAAGACAGCGCAAGTCGGGCGCGGGCGCTCGCCGCGCTGCGTGCCAAATATGGCTGGCAAATGTGGCTGGCCGATATCCTCTCCAAGCTCGGTGGTCGCTTCGAGCAACGCGCTTACATCGAACTGCGTTTGTTATGAGCAGCGCGAGGGGCGCTGTTCGCCGTGCAATTTAACCAGACCCTGCACTGCGGCACCTTGCTGCGACGTTACAAGCGTTTTCTCGCCGACGTTGAACTGGACGACGGCACACTCGTGACCGCCGCCTGCCCCAATACCGGTTCCATGCTCGGTTGCTGCACACCCGGTAGTCGGGTGTGGTTGTCGCAGAGTGATTCGCCAACGCGCAAATACCGTCACACCTGGGAATTGGTCGAAGTAGGGGGTGTGCTGATCGGTATCAACACCGGCTTACCCAACAAACTGGTGCGTGAAGCCATAGAACGGGGTGTGATGGGCGAACTGATTGGCTACACCAATATCCGTGGTGAAGTCTTGTTTGGTGCCGAGCGCAGTCGTGTCGACCTGTTGTTGCAGGATGCGGCGCGTGCCGACTGTTACGTTGAAGTGAAAAACGTGACGGCTGCCGTCGAGCAGGGCATTGCCTTGTTCCCCGACGCGGTGAGCGCCCGCGGTGCCAAACACCTGCGCGAACTCATGCGCCTCATTGCCGCTGGCCAGCGCGCAGTCCTGGTCTATTGCGTACAGCGCGGTGATGTTGCGCAAGTGCGCCCTGCCGATGTTATCGACCCGCTGTATGGTCGGACCTTGCGTGAGGCTTTAGCGGCAGGGGTAGAAGTGCTGGCCTATCGGGCGAGTGTTACCAGCGAGGCGATTAGCTTGTGCGAGCGGATTGAGGTGGTTTGTCCGTGAGGCGCGAGCTTTGTGGGCGGGTCGTGTCCGAATAAATTCGGACCTACGAAGAGCGCCCAGTCATTGATCACTCTGTAGGTCCGAATTCATTCGGACACCTCGCTTTTAATTTCCCCTCGAGCATCTAATTCCCGCTACCCTGCGTATTGCCCCTGACCGACCTCGGTCGCCACCGTGCCTAACCCGGATCCCTATGTCCTCAGACCCCCAAGCTTCCCGCTGGAGTGCCGACGAACAACGTTGGGCGGGCTGGATGGCTTTGGCCCACGGCGGCGACCAGGGCGCTTATCAACGCCTGCTGGGCGAATTGGCCAACGCCATCGAGACCTATATCCGGGTGCGTTTTGGCGCTCTCGACAGCCTTGAGGACTGTGTGCAGGAAAGTCTGTTAGCCATTCACAAGGCCCGTCACACCTACGATCCCAGCCGTCCATTTCGGCCCTGGCTGTTTACGATAGTGCGCCATAAGACCATCGACGTGCTGCGCCAGGGCCGCGAGCTGGGTGGCGCGCGACGGGTTGAAATGCTCGATGTGGGCAGCGACCCACAGGAACTCCAGCGCCGCCTGGACGGTGTCAAAGTGCTGGAGAGCCTGGCACCCGATCATCGCGAAGCGATCGCCCTGACCCACTACGCCGGTTGCACCAGTGCCGAAGCGGCGGCTTGGCTGGGCATTTCCGAAGCTGCCCTTAAAGCGCGCCTGCGACGCGGCCTGCTGTCGATCCGGCGCGCCCTCGAAGCCGAAGGACTACCGACATGAAGCCCGCACGGGAACAACTGATCGCCCGCTTGAGCGCGGATCTGCAACCGGTAGTTAAACCGGCCGGTAGTGCTGCCGTGTTAACGCTGTGGTTGTTTGGTGCGGGGCTGTTCAGTCTTGTGGCGCTGCTGCTGGTGGGACCCTTTCGGGTCGGCAGTCTGCAGCAAATGCTCGATACGCCGCGCTTCGCGCTGGAGAACCTGTTGGGGCTGGCCACCATCGTCGCACTCGGTGTCACCGGTTTGCGCCTGGCCATTCCCAGCATCACACCCCTGTGCGCGCGGGTGACGTGGCCGCTAGTGCTGTTGGCGGCGTGGCTGGCGCTCTATGCCTATGGTTTTCATGCGCCCAGTTTGCCGCCCTCGATGGACGGCAAACGGGCGCTGTGTTTTCTGGAGGCGGCCATCGATGGCCTGCCCGCATTGCTGTGGGGCTTGTGGTTGGCGCGCCGTTGGTGGCCGCTGCACGGCGCTTGGACCGGTTGCCTGCTGGGTTTAGCGGCGGGTGCCATGCCAGCCCTGCTCATGCAACTGGCTTGCATGTACAGCCCCAGTCATATTTTTCTTTTTCATCTCCTGCCCGGCCTCGCACTCGGTGGTGTGGGTGCGCTGGCCGGCATGTGGCTGCTGCGTGAGCGCTGATCGCGAACTGCGGGTGAGGCACGCACCAACTCGTGGAGCATCGATTCTAGGCTGACCTCCGTATTAGTGCATGGAGCCTGGCGTGCGCGTCTTTTCGACGCGATGCGCGTTTGCCCATTCAACTTTCAGGAGTAGCCTCACCATGGGATTGATGAAGACCTTTTTTGCGGCGGCCATCGCTGCCGCCCTGCCCTTGACCAGTCAGGCTGCCGTCGTGCAGCTCAAAGTCAGTGTCGAAAATCTGGTACCGGAAAACGGCGTGGCGTTTGCGCCGCTGCGGGTGGGTTTCCATAGCGGTGTTTTCGATGCCTTCAATATCGGCCAGGTGGCCAATGCCGCCATTATTTCCGTCGCCGAAGGCGGAAGTGGTTCGGCCTGGTTCCCGGCTTTTGCGGCGGCTGATCCGGGTGCGATTACCGGTACCGTTCTGCCCAATCCGCCCGGGCCTCTGGTGCCAGGTTTGACGGGCACGAATACCTTCACCATCGATACCGATGTAAACCCCTTCTTCACCTTTGCGTCGATGGTGGTGCCGAGCAATGATTTTTTCATCGGCAATGATTCGCCCACGCGCTTTCGCCTGTTCGACGCCGCCGGCAATCTTGTTATCAACGACATTCTGCAACGCGCACGCGATGTGTGGGACGCAGGCTCGGAGATCTTTGACCCGGCCGCAGCGGCTTTTGTAGGCACCAATAGTCTGCGTGCCGATCAGAACTCCGTGGTGGCCTTCAATTTCGCTGAACTGGCAGCCTTCAACGGTCTGCTGACGGCGGCGGGTTACAACCTCAACAGTCAACTCACGGCCAACAGTGAGATCTATCGCATCTCCTTTGCGGTGGTGCCAGCGCCGGTGCCGGTGCCAGCTGCCCTGCCCTTGCTATTGGGTGGTGTCGGTGCGCTCGGTGCGCTAGCCCGTCGCCGCAAGGCTTAGTCGCCGCTTAGATGCCCAGTCGACGTTATGCTCAGGCATCGACGTCGATTGGGTGATCCTGGTCTGTTCCGCAGCGGCGATAGGCGGACTTGATGTAAATGTCAGAAATCGCCGTGCCATTCCACACATAACAATAGTGGGGGCCCTGCACCACCGGCGCGATGGCACGCGGTTTGAACACCGCCACACATTCACCGCCGGGGTCACGCACACTGTCGTAGGCTATGCCATTGGCGCCTTGCGCGCGCAGCCCACGGGCGAAGTTCTGGGCAGTGCCGTAAGCGGCCGGATCCGGCGCACAAATTGCCGCATAACACCGCGCGCCACCACGGATGTCATGGAATTCGCCGCTGATGTCGGCGGCATAACTGCGCATATCGATTTCAATTGGTGCTTCTGCGGTTGCGGCCAGGAAGCGGGCGCGATGAAAGGCGGTTTCGACGATCGCGGTGTCGATGCTGTGGGCTGCGTAATACACGCCATAGCTGCCATCGGTGAAACGACTGCCCTGACCGTTCAAATGGGTGAAAGCCGCCATGATGGGTGTGGTGCCCGGCCCGCTCACGCGGTCTTGCGCTGGCACGAGGCTCAGTTCACCGGCCTCCTGGCGTAATCGTGCATTGGTCAGACTTTCGATGGCGAAAACACTGTCCAGATCCGCCGCACGGGCGACCCGGTCAAACAGGCCGACGGGTGGAAATCGACTCGCCACCAGCCGCCAGGCTGGTGTCCAGCTGAGCAGGGTGGTCGGTGTCTTCACGACCATCCGCGCGCCGTATCCAGGTATTCACGCACCACATACAAGTCCGCGACGTTGCCCGACAACAGGCGCTCGATGGCTGCCTGACCGCCAAACGGCGCGGCATTATTGGGCCGATGCAGCCAGCCATCGGCGGCGACCGGATCGGGCAGCAGAAGCTGCAAGGCCTTGTAGATGCCAAACACATAGGACAGGCGTTCCAGCTTGTCGCGGCCCAGGCGCGCGCTGTCGGGATCTTTTTTCCATTTGAAATAGGTGCTGCGGGTGCTGGCGTCAAAGCCGAGCAGGGTCATGGTCTGCTGCTCGCTCAAGGCCCAGGCCTTGGCGATATTGAAGTAGGTGCGCAGGGCGGCGCCCGGGGCGATGGCCGGCA
>JANOXY010000622.1:0-12879 GCA_031418675.1 Pseudomonadota bacterium | reverse complement strand
CGATAGGGATCGCCCACGCCTGGCGCTTCGATGTGAATGACATCGGCACCAAAGTCACCCAGCATCGTGCCGGCGGCAGGTGCTGCGATGAACGTGGCGGCTTCGACCACGCGCAAGCCTTGCAGTATGGATTCCAAAACGTGCCCTCCGTGAATGCCAGGCCCGATCGCGGGTTGGCAGCGAGAGTAACGTTCGCCTGAGCAGCAGACAAGCGAGGCTCGTCAGCAAGCGCCGGCGGTCTGGGAAATCATTTGTCTGTAGGCGCGAGCCTCAGCAAGGCCTCCTGGGCAAATGATGCAACGAGCTCACCGGCACGGTTCCACACCCGTGCATGGGCGAGACCACGGCCACGACCTGCACGCGCTGGCCATTGTTCGATGAACAACCAGTCGTTCAGATCCACGGGTTGATGAAACCACATCGCATGATCGAGGCTGACAAAGCTCAAACCCGGTGCGCCCCAGTTGACGCCAAACGGGATCAGGATGTTGTCTGAGATCGACTCGTCGCTTTGATAAGCCAGCAGCGCTGTGTGCAGACGGTTGTCGTCGGGTAGCGCGCCATCGGCACGGATCCAGTGGCGAATACCGCCGGCGGCTGATACCCCCCGTTCACACCAGGGTGCATTGAGCGGACGCAGATCGATACCGTGTTCGCGCAAAGCCCAGGCTGGCGGCAGTGGCAAGGGATCAAGACCACGCATCACGTCCCCGTAGCGGGGCAGAGATTCGGGTGCGGGCAGAGTGGCAAAATCATCGGGTGGAATCGCGTCCATGCTGACCCCACTTTCCGGCACCATTAACGAGGCCGTCATTTCAAAGATCAGTTTGCCCTGCTGCCAGCATTGCACACGCCGATTTGAAAACGAACGACCTTCCCGCACACGCTCTACGCAGTACTCGTAGGCTTGCTCCGGTTGACCTGCGCGCAGGAAATAGGCGTGCAGGGAATGCAACTGGCGGGCATCGTCGTTATCGGCCAGCAAGGCAGCGGTGGCCTGACCCAGGTAATGACCACCGTAAGTGCCGTCGGCACCATCGTTAGTCGAGCCACGGCCAGAAAAGCGGTGCTCGCCCAGCGGCGTCACGCCGAGGGTTGCGACTAAAGCATCAAGTGCGTGACTCATGGCAGATGGATGGCAAAGCTTGGAGAAGAATGGGGCAGGCACTTTGGCGGCCTGCCCGTGTCAGCGCGTCAGGCGCTCAGCGCAAGCTGATGCCTTCGTAGTTATTGGCAACGACGTGCTGCAGACGTCGTGTGTATTTCGGGCCACCACCGTTATAGATGTTGTAGCGGGTCTTGCCGTACTCGTGGCCCTCGAGGTTCGAGTTATAACCTGTGATCCAGCTCTTGGCCTTGCGTAGCAGCAGCCCCTCATACATGGATTTGACGTGGTCCAACCACGCCTGCTCGGCGTCCGGGTTGGCATCAAAGCGGCGCAGTCCATGGATTTTCATATATTCAAGCAAGGGCGTCACCCACTCGACGGCGAGTTCAACACCGCGTGGAAAATTTGTCGACGCGGTCTGCGGCCCGATCAGCATGGCCATGTTGGGGAAGCCACTCACCATCACCCCAAGATAAGTCACGGGACCGTCGGCCCATTTGTCGCGCAGTTTTTGACCGCCACTGCCGCGTATGTCGATGCGATCAAATGCGCCGGTGAAAGCATCGAAGCCGGTGGCATAAACGATCACGTCGAACTCGAACTCGCGCGTGGTCGTGCGCAACCCGTTGGGTGTGATGGAGACGATGGGGGTTTCGGACGAATCCACCAGCTCAACGTTATCGCGATTGTAGGTCTCGAAGTAGCCGGTCTCGAGCGGCACCCGTTGAATACCAAAGCCGTGGTCCTTGGGGATCAGTTTTTCAGCCAGCACCGGGTCTTTGACACGCTGGCGTATGCGATCGGCGATATAGGCTGAAAATTCTGCGTTGGCATTTTCGTCGGTGAAGATCTCGACAAAGTTGCGCAGCCAGATGCCAAAACCTGGGCCGTCGTAAAGCCGGCGCCAGAGATCCAGACGCTCTTCGCGACTCACCTCGTAAAAACCGCGACGGTCTGGCTCGTGCTCAAAGCCACCGGGCGTGCGCGCGCAGGTCGCGAAGATTTCATCGTAGCGCGCGCGGATGGCGGCCATTTCGTCGGCGGAGATGGGGGCGTTGTTAAGGGGCGCAGCCCAATTGGGGCGCCGCTGAAACACCGTCAATGAGCCGGCAATTTTGGCGACCTCGGGGATCAGCTGCACCGCCGTAGCACCGGTGCCGATGACGGCCACCCGTTTACCAGTCAAGTCCAAGGGCTCGTGCGGCCATTCAAAGGGATGAAAGGATGGGCCTTTAAAAGTCTCCATACCTTCGAAGCGCGGCTTGGTTGGTATCGAGAGTATGCCCAGCGCCGTTATTACAAAACGTGTGGTCAGGGTTTTGCCATCTTGCAGCCGCAGGGTCCAGGTATCGGTGTCATCGTCAAACACCATGGCCTGAACGCGGCGCCCAAACTGCATGTGTTTACGCAGGTCGAACTTGTCCGCGACAAAATTCAGATAGCGCAGGGTTTCGGGCTGCGGTGAGAACTGTTCAGTCCAGTGCCACTCATCGAGCAACTCTCGCGAGAACGAGTAACCGTAAGTGAAACTCTCGGAATCAAAGCGCGCGCCCGGGTAACGGTTGTTATACCAGGTGCCCCCCAGATCGGCGTGGGCCTCCAGCACCGTGGCGTGCACACCGTGATCAACGAGCTGCTTGATCTGATAGATGCCCGCCACACCCGCACCGATGACCACGACTTCGTAATCTACGGCGGCGTCGCTGCGCTTGTGTGGCGCTGTCGCCTGCTGATTCATACTGTTCTCCCGATTCCGCCAGAACCCTGGCCGTTGTTAAATGGTTCGTTCCCTCGGGAACATCTATCTATGCTTGTGTGAGGGATGCGTAAATGGCGCGCAGCAGTGTATGCGCGCGCGCATCGCCCACCGTGCCTTCGCCCATGCGATTCATGACGTAGGCCATGGTAAAGCCAGCATCGACATCGTTGACCACCAGTGAACCACCCCAACCGCCCCAGTAACAAACCCGCGCATTCGGGCTTAAGGGATTGCGTGGTGAGTTGAGTCCGTAGCCAACACCGAAGGTGACGCCGATGCCGAGCACCAGATCGCGGCCGGCGGCCTGTACATCGAAGATCCGTGTCAGCGTCGCGGCGGATAATAACTCGACACCGCGCAGCGCGCCGCCATGGGATACCGCGGCCTGGGCCATAGCCACGCCCCGAGCACTGCCGTGGCCACCCGCGGCGGGGATTTCAGCCCGGCGCCAGGGGATCTCCCAGGATTGTTCGGCCCGCAGACGCGGGTTGGATGCACGGTAGGGAATTGAATCAGGGTCGGGTGGCAGCGAGCCGTCGGCACTGCCAAATTGCAGCGGTGGCACCGGGATGACCCGTGCCACTCGGGCGTCGTGCGCAGCGTCCAGTCCGATGTGGAAATCGGCGTCCAGCGGGCCGGCGATTTCATCGGCAAAAAAGCGCCCGACCGTGCGGCCATCAACACGCCGCACAACTTCGCCGACCAGGTTGCCTTGGGTGATGCCGTGATAGCCGGATTTCCAGCCCGGTTCCCACCACGTGGCCTGGGCGGCGAGCAGGTTCGTGACCTTGTGCCAGTCGTAAAGATCGGTGCCGACGATGGGCTGATCCCATGCCGGCAGACCGGCAGTGTGGGCGAGCAGATGGCGCACCAGCACCTTGCTCTTGCCGTTCTGTCCGAACTCCGGCCAGTATTTTTCCACCGGCGCATCAACATCAACCTGGCCGCGACTCACCAGCATAAGCAGCGCGAGACAGCTCATGGTCTTGGTGGTGGAGAACACATTGATGAGGGTGTCGCCTTGCCACGGTGTGGTGCGCTGCACGTCCTGGAAGCCACCCCAGAGATCGACGACCAGCTCGTCATGCATGACCACTGCCACCGCGGCGCCGACATCGCCGTGCTCGGTGAAGTTGGCTGCGAAGGCGTCTTTTACTGCGCCGAAGCGGCTGGCGCAACTGCCGTTAATGTTGATGCTCATATTTGTACCGCTCGCTGTTCAGGTAGGACGACTTCGACACCGGCTTGCTCGCAGCTATTGGCCACATCCGACACCGTCGCACGATGCATGTCGCGCACGTAACGCAGATCGTCATAGGGTGTGCCGCGGTGCATGGTGCAACGGTTATCCCACATCACCAGATCGTGCTTGCGCCAACGATGCAGATAAACAAATTGCCGTTGCGTTGCATGCTGCATCAACTCGTCGAGCAAGTCAGATGCAGCCGCGCTGCCCATTCCCAGTACTTCGCCGATGTGGGACGCGAGATAGAGCGATGTACGCCCGTTCTCTGGAACGGTGCGCACCAGCATCTGCGGTACCGGTGGCAGGCGCGCCCGTTCCTGCGCGGTGAATTCCGCAAAGCCGCACTTGGCGCGGGAATAGGCCAGTGCGTGCATGGCAATCAGGCCGGCGCAGCGGTCTTTCAGTGTGGGGGACAGCGTGTCGTAAGCCGCACGCATATCGGCATACTCGGTATGGCCGCCTAACGGCACCACGCTATGGGCATACAACATCGACATGCGTGCCGGCAGGTGTTTGAACGAACTGTCGGTGTGCCACAACTGGTTGGCCTGGCTCAGCCCGCGCAGGCGCGCATCGGCCGCCCAGATGGTGTTGTCCGGTGTCAGGTTTGAGATATCCACCAGCTTGGGCGTCACGCGCAATACAGCGGTGGGATCGTAGGCCAGCACATTGTCTTCAATCGGGCCGAACCATTCTGCAAAGGCGACCTGCTGTGCCGGCGACAACCGCTGCGCCGGGAAAACCAGCACCGCGTAGTCGGTGAAGGCCTGCATGATGGCAGCGCGCTCGGCGGCGCTGACGGGGGCCGCGAGATCAACATCGCCAACTTCGGCAACGAAGCCCGGCGTAACCGGCATGATGGTGATGCTCATAGACACGCCCCTTCGCGAAATTTCTCAGGTGAGTAGGGATCCGATGGTGATCGCATCATTGACTTTCTTCCGTAGCGAAGCGGCTGCTATGAGCCTAAACCGTCGCGACCGGCGTTGCCGGTGAACCCACTGCGCCGGGTAAACGCAGCGGTGGCGCGGTCAGTAAAAAACTGTTGCGATTGTTGGCGCGCAACCAGTCGGCCAGCTCCGACAAGCGCCAGATCTCACCCAGATTCACGCCGGTCTTGAACAGCGCATGGTGGTGCAGTGGCAACATCACGCACTGCCCAGGCTTGAGGGGTGCATTGTGGATCTCGACCGCGTAGTTGTCGGAGATCAGCGCACACACTTTTGACTGTGTGATCCATTCCAGCAGTCGTGGATCGGAACCATCGAGGCCGGTGCAGATGTTGTGCAGAATATTTTCATCGGGCTGCTTGTTCATACCGAGGATCACTTCGTCGAAGCCGGTGCGGAAACACACCATGTCACCCGGCAGCACTTTGATGCCATCCGCGGCAAAGATGCGCATCAGATCGTCGTAGTTGACCGCGCGTCGCGCACGTCCAAAATGCGCTTCGAGATCGACCATCACCGCACGGCCTTGCAGGCATTTGACCGCCATATTCTCGACGCCCAGGGCATGGGCGGCAGAGGTGGTCTTAGCCTCGACCAGCGTGCCCGGTACTGCACCGGCCTGGCTGGCATCCCGTGGCCCTTTCAGTTCGATACCATCGCGATAACCGTTGTAGAACACCACTTCAGGCCGGCCATCACCATCGGCGTCGAACAGGGCACCGACGTGGGCAAGCGAATCCCATTGGGTGGAATACTGCAGATGCAGCAACACCACGTCGTCGTTGATCACATCGTTCAGGCCCGGATGTTCCCAGCCCACTTGATACATCCAATTGGGTTTGTCACCGCGCAAAGTCGGACGGATCTGAGGCGGATGGCGGCGCGGATTGAGTGCGGCGCCACCGGGATAGTCGAGTGGCATCGACAGGCAGAAGGTCTTGCCATGTTTGACCTCGGCCACACCCTGCAGGACTTTTTCTGCGGTCAATTCATTCATGCGGCCGAGCTGGTCGTCCGGGCCGTAGTCGCCCCAGGTCGAGTGCTCGGGCCGCTGTCGCCAACGGGGGGTGGGCTGGTCTGTGCTGCACATGCTTGATTCCTCTCCTTGCTGCTCAGTGCAATTTCATGAGCCGCAATTCTCCTTTGACGAGATCAGGCACAAACAGCTTGATGTCATCGCCGTCGGCCATTGCGCAGAAATCGGCCGGGCCTTTGAAGTCGCTGGCGAGGGTTTGTCTGCCGTCAGCGGCCGTCCAGGAAAACAGCGTGCCCGAGGCCCAGTCGGTGGCCAGCAAGCTACCGTCGGCGCGCTGATACAAGCCGTCGAGCTTGCCCTGATCATTGGCCAGGGTCGTGAGCTTGCCATCGGCACCCAGCGCATAGAGACCGCGTGGATTATCGGCGTCACCCATGCCGGCCAGCAGCAAAACACCGTCCTGCCCGGGGTAGATGCCGTTAGGATTGGTCGACGCGCCGCTCGCCACCTGCGTTACCTGCGGTGATTGTTGCCCATCGAGAAAATCTGCGGGTTGGACCACGAACACCGCATCGAGGCGGTTGTCGCTGACGTACAAGGTATCGCCCCTGACCGCGACGTCATTGGCAAACTGGGCGCCGGGCAGCGGCAGTTTGCGACCCTTGCGTGTTTTGAGATCAAACACCCACACCACATCGATGTCGCTCACCCATAGCCGCTCGCCCGCAACCCAGACGCCCTTGGGCTTGTTCAGGACATCACCCGGCCCCGGTAAAAACTGCGGCTCAAGCATGGTGCCGTCGACACCCACTTTGCTGATGCGACCCTTGCCGTCTTTGTCGGCGGGTTTCAGCGCCGAGACAAACTGGCTGACATAAACCGCCTTGCCCGCGCTATCGCAGGCGGCGGATTCGGGGAATAAAAATCCGCCGACGGCGGTGTCGGAAATCACTTTCGTGCCCTGGGCGTGGACTGACATCGCCAACACGAGCAGGAGCAGGTGGCCAAGTAGTGTGCCTTTCATCAAAACCTCCAGAGCAGTGCGTCGATCGGGTGGGCGTTGCCAAGGCAGATTTATAGCTGCTTTTGCCAGCGCTTATCAGTCCCCAAATTGGAAGGTCGACCGACGCCGGCCACGGCGCGGGGCTACCCGGCTAGTTTTCATCCTGGCCGATTGACGGCGGCTCATGACACACCACACAAAGCTTGTTGCCCGCATGGTCGCGAAAATAAGCCCCGTAGTAGTTGTCGTGGTAGTGCGGCCGCAGTCCGGGCGCGCCCTCATCCTTGCATCCCTGGGACATTGCCAGGGCATAGGCGCGGTCTACCTGTGCGCGGCTACTGGCCATAAAAGCGACCATCTGGCCTCTGCCCGGATCGTGGCTTTGACCGTCGAACGGGAGCCCGACGATGAAAAACGGACGGCGCTGGCCCGGACTCTCCCACACGGCCCAGGGGCGCTGAGGGTCGTAGCGTCGACGGGTGAGCTGGAGGCCTTGCAACAAAGGCTCATAGAGCGCCATGGCCTGGGTAAAGTTATTCACGCTGATATAGATATGCGAAAACATTTTTCGAGCTCCATCACTGGTCGTTGGCCCCATTTAATGCCTGGGTTGGCGCCGCCGCAGGGAGTAGCGCGAAGCTATTCACGTGCTTGCTCACCCGTAGGGTGTGTCGTCTTTGTGAAAAAACACCCAGCTGCCATCCCGTAGCACGGCCTTGAGATCGTTATCTGGATAAGAACCTCCATCGCCTGCCGTGCGATCGCCGATCTCAAGATAAACCACTTCTTCGCTCGTCCTGTTCAATAATCGATGTCCATTACCGGTGCCCGCTGGAAAGCCCGCACACATTCCGGGTTCGAGTTCGGTGAAGCCTGCATCGGTATGCAGCGTAGGGCGACCACGCAAGATATATATGAACTCATCCTGCAAGGTGTGCGCGTGGCGCACCGATGAGACCGCGTCAGGCGCGAGGCTGGTGAGATTCACGCCGAAGTTTTTGAGCCCGAAGAGTTCACCCAGTACACGCTTGTGCCGACCGCTCATGCTCGACGCAAAGGGCTCAGGGTAGATGGATGGTTTTGTGCGCACCGCAACATCGCTCGCCAGTAGTGCAACGGGCGTGGATTTAATGGTCATGACGGTTTGTCGCTCCAGGTTAGGGTCGCTGACGCAGTCGAACCACGCAGCTGTCCCGAAACTACCGCAATCAGGGACTCAAGCGCAGCATTTTCCGGTGCCGCCGGCATGCCGCCGCGGAGTCAGCTGCAATTGAGAGGGCGATGCGTACCTGAGCCGCTGCCCCAGGACAGCTTGGTGCCCTCCAGCACTGCCGCGCTGCGCCGCTAATAAGGGTGATTATGGAGTGTTATCAATATGGTCAAGGTTGTATTGCCCCTCGCCGCGCTCGCCGCCCTCGCCGCGCTGGCCCATCACTACTGGCATGGCAGTTCCATGCCAGCGATTGCCACCACCGCAAGCACGATCCCGAGCTTCGAGTTCAGCCCGCACCTGGTACCCGCAGTGGATCCGATCCAGAAATCGGTACGGGGTGTGTCGCCGCTGCGGGTCGAAGAGTATGTGGTCATCCCCACCGCAAAGTTCCAGGTCGCGGGCCGGGTGCTGAGCGCACAACGTTATCGCAGCGATCGCGAAGCGGACTTGTCGCCGATTGATTTCGTTGTGGGCTGGGGACCGATGGCAAATCCCGATGTGCTGAGCAAAATGA
This sequence comes from Pseudomonadota bacterium, assembly GCA_031418675.1. GTDB lineage: Bacteria > Pseudomonadota > Gammaproteobacteria > JADJYF01. The sequence continues at coordinate 4,110 of JANOXY010000622.1, read as the reverse complement.
AGATTTCCCAAAGCGCTCGCTTTTATTACTGGCATGTCGACACATTCCCGATCCCGGCGCGGGAGATCGAACTTCATAGCGCGAATATGCACCTGGTGCCGGCCAATCCTGCGGTGGCCAAAAAGCTGGTCGCGATAGATCCGGGCGAGCAAGTGCGGTTCAAGGGTTATTTGCTGCAGGTGCAGGCTGACAATGGTTGGCACTGGCACAGCTCGATGAGCCGCAGCGATACCGGTGCGGGTGCTTGCGAGCTGGTACTGGTCGACACCATTGAGGTGCTTTGAGCAGACAGCCTGAGCAGCGACCTGACGATCTGGGCGCTATCGATCACCGCCAGCCGGACTATTCCCATCTTCCCAATCGGCTGAGCCGCAACGTATCGGTGAGCATGGGAATCAACCCGACGATATCTTCTTCCCAAGCCCGTTCCTGTTAGCCGGAAACGCACGCTGCATCCACCGTCTGCTAACGAACAGACGGCACCAGCTGCCAGCGCTGCAGTCCGATCCTGGAGAGGCGCGCTACACCTAAGTGGAGCGCTCGCTTGAAAACGCGCTGCCGATTGCCACGACCACGGTCGCTCAGCGGACACAAAGGTTTTTCAACGAGCTTGATACGACTGGCAACACATCGGCACATTCCCTTGCCGACCAGACCGACTTCGGGGTGTTCTACGCGGTCGACTATTTCGTAGTGGCATTCCCGGACAGCGCACAAGCGGCGGAAGCGCGCTGCAATGTTCTCGTTGGTGGTTACGAAACCGACGACTGCGTTCAATACACCAGCGCAGAAGTTGTCGCCGCTGCGGAAACTAACCTGGGTGAAAACAGCGGCTTTTTTGCACGCCTGGGTTGGAGCAGAAACGCGGTTCAGATTCAGCTTGATGCAGCCCGCGAAGGTGCGGCCTTTCTACTGGGCTTCGCGTCCGGCGATACCAGCGATGCGGATGTGATGCTCAAAGTCAATTCGGCACTCCATCAGAACGCGAATCTCCAACCGCTCTCTATCTCGGTTGTTACGGCGAAGGGCGACGTCCGTCTGACTGGCGAGATCGCGAGTGCCGATCAATACGCACTCGTGGTCAAGATCGCCCGTAGCACCGAGGGTGTGCACAGCATCCACGAGGAGCTGACGATCAAAAAATAGTGGGTGACGGCGAGTCTTGCGCAGCTCCTGGTCGAAATTTGATTGGGATCAAGTGCCCTGCGAGTGAACGTGGGACGCTGCAGGCGAGATACGCGGAGGCAAAGTATCGGCGGCGCGAATAAAAATCATTACAAAGGAAAGAATATGTTCAGATTAGTTCGATACGCGCATGTCGTCGAGCGGCAATGTGTCGTGCTTTTCGTGCCATAACGTCATGGAAGGCGGCGATGACCATCGTCCAACGTCCATCGGCGTGCACGGCCATGTGGGCGGACGAAACGCACCGTCAGTCTGGAATGCGGCGTTCTTGTCCAGCCAATTCTGGGATGGCCGCGCGGCGACGCTCGAAGACCAGGCGAAAGGCCCGCCCGCAAACCCCATCGAAATGGGCATGGCCAATCTCGATGCGGTTATCGACCGGGTGAAACGTATCCCGGGTTACCAAGCCTACTTCGAGAAAGCATTTGGAGCCGGTGATGTTGTCACCATGGACAACGCCGCCAAGGCCATTGCAGCCTACGAGCGCACATTAATCACCCCTAACAGCGCTTACGACCGCTATGCCAAGGGCGACAAAAAAGCACTCAATGACCAGCAAGCACGCGGCCTCGCGACGTTTGCCGAAGTCGGGTGTACCACTTGTCATCAAGGGCCGACTTTCAGTGGGCCAGCCATGGCGGCCGGCAGCGGGTTCTTCATGAAATTCCCGACCTTTCCGAGCAGCCCCTACGTCGCTAAGTACGATTTCTTGAGCGATACCGGACGTGCATCGGCGACCAAAAAAGACGCAGACAAAAATATCTGGCGGGTGCCTGGTCTGCGTAACCTGGTGGACACCGCGCCGTATTTTCATAATGGCCTGGTCCACGCCATTGACGAAGCCGTGCGGGTCATGGCCAGCACCCAACTGAACAAAACACTCGCCAACACGCAAGTTGCCGATATCGTCGCTTTCCTTGAGTCTTTGTCAGGCCCCTTTCCAAGCCAGACCATGCCGCGCTTGCCGCCCACCCCCGGTGACCTCATTAATTGATGTCGAAGTTGATGTCGAAGACTCACGCACTGGGAGTCTCATGCTGGCCTGAGCGAGAAGCGAGTATGTGTTTGGCTGATCGCTGTTGCGGCTACCTGCGTGACTAACGGACTCATACGCCAAGTGCTGCGAAGGGAGCTGATTGTGGCAGGCGAACAGCCATAACCACGCGCGCCAAACTGCTTGGCCACGAAGTGCTGCCGTTTTCGGCTGCTTTCAATGCGTTGGTCGCTGCCACTCTGCTGTTCGACGCGGCACTGCATCTGTTCGATGCATTCTGGATCGGACGCTACCTCGGCATCCCGGGCACCTTGCTGATACTCGGGTCCTTCGGATATTCATTTCGCAAGCGCGGCCTGATCAAGACTGGCAATCCGGTCAGGCTGCTACGTTTACACGAGCACATGGCGTGGGGCGGCTCACTGTCAGTGCTTATCCACGGTGGGACCCATTTTAATGCCCTGTTGCCCTGGCTCGCGGTTGCCGCGATGTTGTTCAACGTCGCAAGTGGCTTGATCGGCAAGTTTCTGCTCCACCGGTCGCAACGCGATTTGGATGAAACACGGCAGCAAATGCGCAGGGATGGTCTTGCAGAAAGTTACATCGAAGAACGGTTGTACTGGGACAGCGTCACATACGCTGCGGTCAAGCAGTGGCGACGGGTTCATTTTCCCGTCACGCTGGCGTTTGCCAGCTTGGCCATCGCCCACATCGTCGCCATTTTTTCTGTTCTGGGGATGGCAACGAGCAGGCCCTGGGCGCTGTTACTTGTGGCCGTCGTGCTGCTCCTGATACTGGCCGCTAGGTTCGTTTTTCCAATGCAGATGGTGAGTCCAGGCCTACTCTCGACGGGACACCCGGCTGTGGCCGCGCGCTGCTTTGTTTGTCACACCCCGGGGGTCTAAGAAAAATCCCTAAGATCAAGCAGCGTAGAAAACTCTAATGAGAATTTCCTGAAATACCCTGGCAACAAGCGGACAGCGTTTATGTCCCGAAACGGAGGCGCAAGATGAACTGGATAAATAACGAAGACCGATACGGAAAGCTGTCGGTCAGTCTGCATTGGGGCGTGCTTCTGCTGCTCACGGCCGTTTATGTGTGCATGGAATTGCGCGGCTATTTTCCCAAGGGAAGCGATATCCGCGAAGGAATGAAAACCTGGCATTACATGTTGGGGCTGTGTGTGCCGGGGCTCGTCATATTGCGCTTGATTGTGGTCAAGCTCAGCCCGCAACCCAGGATCGCCCCCGCACCACCGGCTTGGCAGCTCCATCTGGCGACCGGCATGCACATGGCCCTTTATGCGTTCATGATTGCCATGCCCATCCTGGGCTGGTTGACACTGAGTGCCGCGGGCAAGCCCATTCCATTTTTCGGAATTGAGTTACCAGCGCTGGTCGACGCAGACAAGGCGCTGACCCGGCAGATAAAGGAAGTCCACGAAATTGGATCCGTTGTCGGCTACTGCCTCATCGCTCTGCATGCAGCAGCCGGCCTCTTTCATCACTACCTGGTGCGAGACAATACCTTGCAGCGCATGTTGCCTTGGCACGCAGATTGAGCGCAGCGGTGCGGTGATGAGCGTGAGGCGCCTGTGGAGGGACTCACCTTCTCAAACCCATGCTTAATCGTTGCCAAGCGCGTTGCATGATGCTTGGTACGGCGGCGTCCTGTAGACCACGTTTACCAAATTAATTGCAAGCACCGGCACTAGTGAGCAGCCAGAGAATACGCCCCACGCTGGGACCGTCGGCGCGACGGTGGGTAGCACGCGCTGCAACAGCGGCACGTAAACCGCAGCCGTCTGCAGCAGTGTGCAGGTCGCGGTTGCCGTCCCCTATCAGCGGTTTGTGAACAAGCTGCTGGAGAGTATCGACTGCGTTTTTGAACGCGTATTGAAGGTATGCAAAACCTGGCTGAACGCTAGCGTC
>JANOXY010000621.1:0-4596 GCA_031418675.1 Pseudomonadota bacterium | reverse complement strand
AGGAGAAGCTGGCCGGCAATACGGCGGCGATGGCTTTCGGCCTGGGTGTCGCATTTGTATTTCTGGTGTTGGCTGCCTTGTATGAGTCTTGGCTGCTGCCGCTGGCAGTGATTCTGATCGTGCCGATGTGTCTGCTGGCTTCGGTGGTCGGCATCGGCCTGCGCGGCATGCAGAACGACATCCTGGTGCAAATCGGTTTTATCGTACTGATTGGCCTCGCAGCCAAGAATGCCATTTTGATTGTGGAGTTTGCGCGCCAGGCCGAAGCCAGTGGCCTCGATCGTGTGCAGGCCGCCGTGCAGGCGGCGCGCATGCGTTTGCGTCCCATCCTCATGACCTCGTTTTCTTTCATCATGGGCGTGGTGCCGTTGGTGTTGGCCAGCGGTGCCGGTGCTGAAATGCGTCAATCGCTAGGAACAGCGGTATTCTCCGGCATGCTGGGTGTCACTTTTTTCGGGCTGCTGTTTACACCGGTGTTCTACATCGTGTTTCGTGGTATCGCGCAACGCGGTGAGCGACGGCGTCGGCGCGTGAAAGAAAGTGCGGCGTGGCCAACCTGATGCGCAATGCATTATTGACCTGCTTCGCGCTGAGTCTGCTGGCCGGCTGTGCGGCGGTCGGTCCCGACTATGGCGGGCCGAAGCCCAGTAATGCCGATGCCATCACCCGCTTTCCGTCCAGCGCCGAGGTGAGCAAGAGCAGTGAAATTCTAGGCAGTGAACCACCCGAACAATGGTGGCAAGCGCTGAACGATGCGCAGCTCGATAGCTTAATCGGCCAAGCCCTGACGGCGAACTACGATCTGCAGAGCGCGGTTGCGAATGTGGAAGCCGCCCGCGCGCAGATCACCCAGGCCGCAAACCGTTTTCTGCCCAGTGTTGACCTCAATACCACCGTGCGCGAGCGGCGCGACGCGCTGGCTGCGCAACCGCTGTTACCGGCCGGTGTTGAGCCCCTGACGTTTGGCTTTGCGACGGTCGGTCTCGATATGCTGTGGGAGCTCGATCTGTTTGGGCGCGTGCGCCGTTCGGTGGAAGCGGCGAGTGCCGAGCTTGGTTCCCTGGAGGCGGTGCGTAATAACGTGGTGTTGTCGGTGTTGTCGACGGTCGCCACTGCCTATGTCGATCTGCGCGGCGCGCAGTTGCGTCTGGGCGTGGCTGAGCGCAATGTCGCCGTTCAACAGCAGACGCTCGACTTGATCGCAACATTGAACAGCGAAGGCGCTGCGACGGACTTCGACCTTGCCCGGGCACGTGCCCAGCTGCGTAACAGCCAGGCCTTGATTCCGCTGCAACGCGCCGTGGCGCGCAATGCCCGCAATCGTTTGACGACCCTGCTTGGGCAGCCGCCCGGCACCCTCGACGCGCAGCTCCAGGCAACGGCGCCCTTACCGAAGTTACCGGAACTGGTGGCCGTGGGGCAGCCGGCGGATTTGCTGCGTCGTCGCCCCGATATTCAAGTGGCAGAACGTGCGCTGGCGGCGGCCTCCGCCAGGATTGGTATTGCCACCGCTGATCTCTTCCCGACCGTTTCGTTGATCGGTAGCGCCGGTGCCGCGGCAGCACCGGTCAGCGCACTCACCAGCGCAGGTGCGCCATTTTTTACCGTGGGTCCGGCCTTGCGCTGGAATATCTTCGACCGCCGCGCGATTTACGCACGCATATCCCAGGCAGATAGCGCCGCGGCCGCGGCCGTGGCTCGCTACGAGATGACCGTTACCCGCGCGCTGGAAGAAGTCGACAGTGCGATAAACACCTACGGCAACGAACGGGAGCGCCAGGCGCAATTGGTCGCGGCGGTGGCCGCCAGTCGCGACGCGGCGCATTTGGCCGAGTTGCGTTTTAAAGAAGGCGCGGAAGATTTTCTGACGGTGCTCGATGCCCAGCGCAGCCTGCTGCAGCTCGAAGATCAGCAGGCACTGTCGGCCATCAATGTGGCGCAAGGTCTGATTGCTATCCAACGGGCTTTGGGCGGCGGTTGGCAGAGCGCGAGCCTGCCCAGCTATCGCGGCTATCAGGCGCACACCAGCCCATGATATTGATGGCGCTAGCGGCCGCATGATCGTCTGATCGTAGGGCCTCGGGTAAAGGGCACCGGTGCCAGCTTCTTAACCGGATCGTAAGCTTGGACGTGTTAGTCTTCGCGGCTGTCGTTCAATTCGAAAGGTTTCCCGATGTCCTCTCAGGCGAAACCGCGGATTACGCGGGACGAGCTCGCTCACCTGCGCGCCTTCCGGCCGTGGCCCAATTTGACCAAGATTCCCTTGTTTGTGGCCTTGATGGCAGCCCTGACCTGGGCCGCGTGGACCACGCCCTGGCTGCTAGTGCGCTGGTCGGCCTATGTCGCACTGGGTTATATGTGGATGGGCATGGTGACCTTCATGCACGATGCTACCCACGATGTGTTGTTCCGCAACCGTCCATTGGGCTGGGCATTCGGCATCGTCACCATGATCCCGATCTTCGCCTCTTTTGTCGCCTTCAAAGAAGATCATCTCGAGCACCATCGCTTTAATCGTTCGCCACGGGATCCCGATGCGTTCACCATGGGCAAGCGCGGTCCGCTCGACTTCCTGCTGTTTTATGCCTACGCCATCGCCGGCGCAGTGCTGAGTTTTGTGCACTTCAATCTGCTTTATCCGATCAAGCGCTTTAACGCTCGGCAGTGGGCCATCCATGGTTTCGAAACGGCACTGAAGGCGGTAGTTTACTGGTGGGTGATAGACACCGCGCAGCGTCATGGTGTGCTGGGCAAGACCTTGGCGGTGTGGTTATGGCCGATATTCTTTTTCTCCTTGTTCAACTCCATGCGGTTTATTGCCGAGCATTACGGCACCCAATGGGATGCTGGACCCTTGGCCGGCACACGCACCGTATTGTCGAATCCGGTGCACGCATTCTTCTGGAACAATATCAATCTGCACATCGGTCACCACGTCTATCCGAGTGTGCCGTGGTACAACCTTGCCGCACTGCATCGCCTGCTTGAGCCCCAGATCGCGGCGACCGGGGCGCTGGTCGACAAAAGTTACATCGCGGTTTATTGCCACGCCTTGTGGGGTGGTCCGGAAACGACGGCACGACTGCGACGCTCACTTGTGCTGCGGGCCGGCCGTCAACCTTAGAACCAATCCGGCACCGACCAACATCGAGATAGCCAGCAACGCGACACCGGCGTTGGTGCTGCCGGTGGCATCCTTCAGCCAGCCGATGGCGTAGGGACCGACAAAACCCGACAGATTCCCAAAGGAATTGATCAGCGCGATACCCGATGCCGCTGCACCGCCGCCAATGAAGGCGGTGGTCAGCGCCCAAGTCTGCGGGATCGCCGCGAGTACGCCGCAGGCGCCCACGCTGAGCGCTGCGACCGCCCACAGCGGCGAGCTTGCCAGCAGCGCGCTGGCCAATAGCCCCGCGCCGCCCACCATAGCCGGCCCGGCTATAAACCAGCGTCGCTCGCGACGCACGTCCCCTTGATGACCAATGATGAGCATCGCGACGCAGCCCACACCAAACGGAATGGCGGAAATCAGACCGATGTCCAGCGGCCGTTGGTAGCCCAGTTCCTTGATGATGGTCGGCAGCCAGAAGTTGAGGCCATAGAGGCCCATGACAAAGCAGAAATAAACCGCCGCCATGCCCCATACCCGCGGCATGCGCAACCCCTCGACAATGCGCATGTCGGCGATGCCCGCGTTGTCATGCCTAAGCTCGGCTTCGATGAAGTCGCGTTCCTGTGGCGTCAGCCAGCGCGCATCGGCGCTGCGGTCGGTGAGGAAGAACCATGCCGCGATGCCAAACAGCACCGACGGTATCGCTTCGAGCAGGAACAGCCATTGCCAACCCGCCCAGCCGTGAAGACCGTCCATCACCTGTAACAGATAGCCGGATAAGGGTGCGCCGATCACGCTGGCTACCGGCACGGCCGTGACAAACAGCGCTGTCACTCGCCCGCGTCGCGCGCTGGGAAACCAGTAGGTGAGATAGAGGATGATGCCGGGAAAAAACCCCGCTTCGGCCGCGCCGAGCAAAAAGCGCAAAACATAAAACTGCGTGGTTGTGGTGACAAACAGGGTTGCGGCGGAAATCAGACCCCACGCGATCATGATGCGTGTGATGGTGCGACGTGCGCCGTAGCGATGCAGTGCCAGGTTGCTGGGGATCTCAAGCAGGAAGTAGCCGAGAAAAAAGATCCCGGCGCCGAAGCCGTAAACGGTTTCACTGAATTTGAGCTCGTCCAGCATCTGCAGCTTGGCGAAACCGACATTGACGCGGTCCAGATAAGCGCAGATGTAACAGCAGAAAAGAAAGGGCACCAGGCGCCAGGTCACGCGGGCGTAGAGTGCGTCGGCGTCGATGTTGTACATGGTGGTTGCGCGCCAGTCACGGCGCGTACGCCGCGCCCTGATTTTACGAGTGAGGAGTCACCAACGCAGGTCGCTCGGTGGGCTCAGCATAAGCACTTGCAGCTGGCATGGTAAACCCGCACCGGTGCCCTGCATCGAGCCCGTACACGCGCAGGGCCGTTGCGCACCAAGGCGACCCCGCGCTGGGGGTCGCCAGACACTCATAAGCTTAACCGCGACCGGCCAGCGCC